>JANOIH010000004.1:0-69038 GCA_031407385.1 Candidatus Altimarinota bacterium
ATCGCTTCTGAATGGTTCGCATACTCAGGCCATACTTCCCTGAGAGCTCGAGATAGGTTTGTTTGTGGATAGAAAAATCCTCCCAAATTTTCCTATCCTGAGTTTCAATATGACCCTTGCGAGTACGAGCCTTATTTTGAAATACATAGCCACAATCTTTGCATTTGTATCTTTGTTTTCATCGCATGAATCCATCTCGTTTGATCTGATGACTAGAACATTTTCCACATCGTTTTCTATAGGTTTTCGTTGTACTTTTATTCATCTGATTAAAAGATAAGGAGTATTTGGCTCTATTATGCCAAATACTCCTATTTTTAGCCACACACTATTTTCTAATATGCCCAAAAAAACAAATACTCATCATGAAGTAAATATCAATACATATATTTGCTAATAATTCTCTCGTGCAATGCGAGAGATGAGAATCCTTTGATTCTCACATTTTTCTTATCTGCCTCTCGGGGCAGATTTTTTTAATTCTCTCTATCCCACACTACTATAGAGTGTGGGATCTTGCGATAGTCTGGATCTCACTTGTGTGACTTACCGAAGATATATTCACTATCGACCCAGAGACGAGTGGATCATGAGGAGTCGAGCTTGGTCGTGCTCGAGCGAGTACAACCCCAGCGTGGGAGCTCTCGCTCGAGTGTCATCTCAGACATGGCGAGGGCGGTGAAGATGAGGAGGGTCGAGCTCTCATTCGCTGAGTTGGGACTCGCTAGGCATATGTATGTGCGGCCGATCGCCTCATCCCTGTGGTGAGACTGATCGAGGGAGAAGTTCACCATCGCGAAGTATCATCATGCATCTCGTAGATTCTCCCATGAGTATGGCATGATCTTGGCTCCAGTGGCGGAGATGATGATGATATTCTTGGATTCCGTGCGGTTATCGGCACCTGCTGTTCTCACGATGCCATCTTCCTTCACTCCGAAGGAGAGTGGAGTCAGTTCGCGCCGTGGGTCAAAAAACTGCCCATTGATAATACTAAAAGGTTTTGATTTCAAACTCGTTGCTACTTCAGACAGTTTCTTTTTGGCAAAAAGTGGCTCCCCACTCACCTCATCGTAGCCACGCAGATCAAGTACTGACTGGAGATGGGCTCATGCCGAGAGATCGATCCGCTGTACCCACATATCGACCGTGTCATAGTTCGTGAGGGTGATACTGCGTCCTGAGAGGATCGTACGGTAGGTGAGATCAGCTGCCATTGCTCATGTTTGGGATATGGTAATACGTTTCTTGCGAGCGAGGAGTCTGTCGTATTTTTCGTTTTTGACCATGACATCTCAGAGTCTCGGTGGTGCAAGGGTTGGCGCTGCACTCACTGCGAGCGAGGTGAGTGAGAGTGAGAATATGAGTGCGAGCAGGAGGACTTTGTGCATAAGGTGGGTAAGTATATATTATCGTGGGAAGGTGAGTGTGATCGCGAGACCGTGTGGGGAGGTATTGGCTATGGCAAAAGTCCCGCCATGCACACGCATGATATGATCGATGATCGAGAGACCGATGCCCATACTCTTGTCTGTGCGGGTGCGACCGGTATCGACACGGTAGAACTTCTCCTTCACATAAGGGAGATCCTTCTGTGGTATGCCGACCCCGTCATCTATGAACGAGAGGATTACGGTTGTATCAGTTTTTGCGTAGCCACACGTGAGTGTACTGCCTTGTCCTGCATACTTGATAAAGTTGGAGAATATGTTGTGCACGATCTGTGTGAACATCGACTCATCGATACGAGTCATCGTATCGCGTGGCATATCGATATCTATCCGCTGTCATGTCTTCTGGCACTGTGGGAGATACTCCTGGATGAGGGGAGTCAGAGTCTTGCGGATGCTGATACGTTCTACACGGATAGTTGTCTGCATAGGATGAGTCGCTCGGTCGAACTGCATGATCTCTTCTGTCGTCTGGGCGAGTCGGTCGAGTTCGTTCTGGAAGAGGTGGAGAGTCTTGGTATCGAGTTTCATCACGCCGTCCTCGATCGCTTCGAGGTAGCACTTCACGGCAGTTATCGGGGTACGGATCTCATGAGAGAGATCTGAGAGAAAGTTAGAACGGATCTTCTCCTGTATAGAGAGGGACTTGTGGAGATTGTTAATCGAGGAGATGAGTGGGAAGAACTCATCCTTCTTCTGATAGGTGAGTGTAGTGTATTCTCCGTTCTCAGTGATCCTCTGGATGTTCTCTGTGACACGCTCCACTGGACGAAAGATCGAACGCACCCAAAGCATATAGAGAATATAGACGATGATGAGCCAGACGATGTTGACGAGAGTGAGCTCACGCACGATGCCAGTCACCAGACGTCCTTCTGGGGTATCCTGACCAAATGTCTGTATGTCGAATAGAGCAAAAAGTGGAAGTCTCTGACTCTTGCCTGAGGAAGTGTTGATGGAGAGGGACGTACTCGACGATGATCCACTCGACCCTATATAGAGTTCTGGATGATCGGATATATTCTGCAGAGCGGTCGAGATAGTAGAGAGTTCTTCGAGCGCAGTCTGGTACTCACCTTGGGTATCAGCATCCAGTTCGCCTAGCTTGGTGAAGGCTTGGAGCTTGTCTGGATCTGGGATGGATACGGTCTCGCGGGTCTCTGACTGATAGAGAGATACCTTGCGATCTGCGATACTCTGGAACGCGATAAGGTTCACCACGATAGTGAAGATGAGTACGAGTCCAGTGATGAGTGGGATCTGATAGGAGAGGCGCAAGATGAATGATGAATTATGGATGAATCAATTATTACATAGAGTATAGAAACTTTTCCCAATCATACAAGGTATTTTGCGTGATTTTATCGTGATGCTCACCTGTCTTATTCTTGCTTCTTCCCCATTTTTCTATATACTTAGTCCATAGAATTCCCTAAATTTAATCTTGATTCGCCACTCGTATATGACCGTCCGTACTCGTCTCGCTCCATCTCCAACTGGGTATCTCCATATCGGATCGCTCCGTACTGCTCTCTACTGTTACCTCTGGGCACATCATAATCAGGGACAGTATATCATCCGTATAGAGGATACCGACCGAGCTCGCCTCGTCGAAGGTGCGGTTGATGGTATTCTCAATACACATGATATACTTGGACTCACTCCAGATGAGAGTGTGCGCCATGAGGGGGAATACGGACCATATATCCAGAGTGAGCGTACGCATATATATGCTCCTCGTCTCCATCAGATGTGTGAGAACGGGGGTGCATATTATTGCTTCTGTACGTCTGAACGTCTGACGGCTCTACGTATGGAGCAAGAAGAACTCAAGCTCCCACCAGGATATGATGGACACTGTCGCCATCTCCCGATCGAAGAAGCCAAGGATCGTATCGCCCAAGGTGAGAAGCACACCATTCGTCTAAAGGTTCCAAAAAATGAAACGATCGTGTTCAGCGATATCATCCGTGGACGTATCGAGTTCGATACCAACCAGATCGATGATGCTGTTTTACTCAAGTCTGATGGTATCTATCCAACGTATCATGGAGCAGTAGTGATCGACGATGATATGATGAAAATCACTCATGTTATGCGCGCAGAAGAATGGATTAGCTCGATCCCTATTCAGGTACTCACAGCACGATGACTCGGTATCACCTTGCCAGAATATGCTCATCTCCCGAATGTTCTCGGTAGTGATGGCAAAAAACTCTCTAAGCGTACATGAGATACTTCCGTATCTGACTATATCGCGAAAGGATATCTTTCGGAGGCACTCCTGAACTTTCTATCGCTCCTCGGTTGGCATCCGAAGACAGATCAGGAAATCATGAGTATGGATGAGATGATCGAGAGATTCCAACTCAAAGATATCCACAAGTCAGGAGCTATGTTCGATACTATCAAGCTCGACTGGATGAACGGTGAATATATCAAAAAGATGGAACTTGGAGAGCTCCATACGCGTATCGCGAAGTTCCTCGAAGAATACGAGTCAGATTTTTATCGAGATGTATTCTCCCAGAAGGATTACGACTACAATACTCGTATCATCGCCGAACTCCAGACTCGTATGAAGCGACTGGAAGAGTATGTATCCCTCACTACATGTCTCTACGGTGACTCTGCTATCCGCCGAGATCTCCTCGTGAATCCGAAGATGAAGATCGAGACCGAAGCAGATGGACTCGACGCACTCCGCTTCGCGCTCCCACTCATCGAATCTGCTGACTATAGTTCACTCGACGCGCTGAAGACAGGGATCCTCGAGGCGATCGCAACCGCAGGGAAGAAAAACGGACAGATCCTCTGGCCACTACGAGTAGCCCTCTCTGGTGAAGAGTTCTCACCATGAGCGTTCGAACTCGCATATATCCTCGGTCGTGATGAATCCATCCGCAGAATACAAAAAAATCTCGCATAAGTCCTCCTAAAGACGAATACACTTACTCAAAAACATATGCAATATATATTCCTCAAGAACATCCTCGAAACCGTCCTCGCCAACTATGTCTGCCATAACTGTCAGAACCAGACCAACGAGCAATCCCTCCAAGTCACTGGTATCAGTTCCAGTGGTGTCGATCTGCATATCCACTGTCATGTCTGTGGGAACCATGCTCAGCTTGGTGCTGAGGTCAACACGCTCGCAGCCCAGATGCTCGAGAGTGAGAATGGACGCAGATACTTCGAAGAATTCCTCTCTCAGGGTGGGAAGATCGGAGCCACTCTCGCGAACAAGTCAGGAGAGCAACTCACTGAGGGCAATGGAAAAATCAACGATGCTGATATCATAAAAATCCACAACGACCTGAAAAATGCGAAAAGCGTAGAAGACCTCATGAGATAGTAGGAAATAGATGAAACAAAGGATATAGGAGATAGAATAAAAACTCCAAAAATCTTCTTGACTTCTTCTCTATTACAGCAAAATCCTCCTACCTCCTACCTCCTACCTCCTACCTCCTATGTTCTCCAAGTTCATCGCTTTCATCCTCCTCTTCGCTGGACTCTATATCGTAGCGGTGTTCGTCCTCCCGGTACAGGCTGATCAGTATGGGGATACTGAACTCAATGCAAAGATCCGCAATATAAAAGACATGAGTCTCAGTTATGCATCAGGATCAGAATCTCCTGCATCACTCGCGGATAAGCTCATGATCACAGGCAAGTCTGTCATCGACGAGACCACAAAAACGGCAGATCATATCCAGTCCACTCTCACCGAGAAAACCGAACAAGCCAAAAGAGCTGCAGAGTCAGCACAGAAGGCGTATGATGCAGTAGAACAAGCCAAAAGAGATTTCCAGAACCTCACGAACTTCTCGGGAAGCACACAAGTGAGTGTAAGTGGATCAATTCGATAAGATGTGTCATTTCGAGCGAGTGGATCATTCCTCAGCCTCACTCTGTATAGTGCCTGTAGTGTCTGAGGTTTCCGTCATCCTGGGGTCTCTGAAGCTCAGGATCTCTATAGAATCTAGATCCCGCGGCACGAGATACCACGGGATGACAGAAACAGAAGAACTATACAGATCCAGAGAAACAAACATTACAGAGATACAGAACGATAACTGTCTCCACTATTTACTATCTCTATCCACTATCTCTATCTTTTCTTATGTCCTCTTCTTTTCGTTCTGAGCGCATCTCTCGTCACCAGACTCGCAAGTCACCTATCACGAAGAGTATCCAATTCTTCATGATTGGTATTTTTGTTATAGGAATACTTCTCTACATGCTCGTGCGCAATACTGGGAATACTGAGATCAATCCCAAAACCTACCTCATCGATAAATGAGCTTCTGTCCTCTCTCTGAACTCGGGATTGAAGTGGGGAGTCCCTTCATGGAGATATACTCTCTATGTTCGGTTCTTTGCACCACGTGATATCGTGCTCCAGGCAGGAGAATATGTGGCTACACGTGGCAGTACGATCGACTCCTTCCTCACCAAGACGATCGCGACACCAGTTCATAGTGATATCACGATCACGATCCTCCCAGGATGGAATATGTACGATATCGATGCATACCTCAGCGAGAAGAATATCATAGCGACGTGAGACTTTCTTCGCGTGGCTGCAGATCGATTCCGTGAGTATCAGGGAGCTTTCCCTTGGCTCTCGGGAGTCGAGAGTCTGGAGGGTTTTCTCTACCCAGATACCTATAGGGTACTCAAAAGTGCTACCGCACACGACGTGATCATGGTGCTCCTGCGAGAGTTCGATAAGAAGATCGGAGTGAGTTATACGGCACAGTGAGCAGGTGCATACAAGAAGCTCATCCTCGCATCGATCGTCGAGCGAGAGGAGCGCATCGATGCCAATCAACCGATCGTCGCAGGGATACTGGAGAAGCGAGTACGTGAGGGGATTGCGATGGGCGCAGATGCGACTGTCTGTGTCGGCTACGCCAAGACTCAGAAGCAGTGTACTCCGAGTTTTATCGGGAGCATCATCGCTGAGAAAAATCCATACAATACTCGAGTCAAGCAAGGATATCCACCAACTCCGATCGCCAATGTACCACTTCCAGCATGGAACGCAGCGATATCACCAGAAGACTCCCCCTATTATTACTACCTCCATGACAATGACGGCATTATTCACTACGGACGAACGAACTCAGAACATGTAGCGAACAAAAATAAATACCTCCAATAAATCTTCACTATCTATCCTATGATCACAACTATCAATACTGCTCTCTTGCCTCTGGAGAACATGGTAAAAAAATACCGAACATATATCGGATATGTGATTATATTATTAGCTTGTCTGGCTCCAATCTTCTTATACGGACAAGAGACACTGAAGTCGAGTGGAGAGAAGTCGATCCTCATACTCTGGATCATCCTCTGGATGCCGATATTGGCTCGTGTTCTCTGACTGCGTATCGTTGCTCAGATGCTCCCCCTGCGTAAGGAACTCGGTATCCTCATGGGAGTCCTCGCACTCGTCCATGGATTCTCTTTTATCATACCGAATCAAGCATATCTGGCTAGTGGAACTGCGTTCTGGGTAGATGGATCTCCGACATTCCTCTTGTTCGGTATACTTGCTATGTGGCTCTCGGTTCCCCTCACACTGACATCGTCTACATGGGCGATGCGTAAGATGGGCCGTCACTGGAAGACTCTCCATCGTCTCGTCTATATTGTCATCATATTCGCTGTGACTCATGTCGTGATACTGAAGTCGATGAGAGACTTCGAGATCACACCTATCATATTACTCGCGCTGTACTTCGTATTCAAGGTGCTGGAGTGGAGAGGTTACAGCTTCGCAAAAAAAGAATAGAAAATATAAGGATATAGTCAATGTTGAAGCATCATTTTATTGACAATAATAATATACTGAGTATATATACTCAGTTCCAACAACAGGGAGGTCAGAATGATAGTATCTATTATTTTCTGTGCCTTCTTGGCATGGATGTTTGCTGATAAGGTATTTGAGCGGCCAACCTTCTGGAAGAGGCTCGCTCTCATGGTGTTTCTTGTCATATCAGGACAAGTGGCATTCCAATATCAGTATTAGATCTTCGCATAAAAACGAAGATCTTTTTCTTTTAATATGTTATAAAAACTAGAACCCAATCTTCTCCATCAGTTCCCCTTTTTCATGGAGTGCTGCGATATCCGTATATCCACCGAGACAAGTATCTCACACGAATATCTGTGGAACAGTTCGCAACCGCGACTTCGCGACGATCTCCATAAGGAGCTCATGATTATCTGTGACATCAACCTCTTCGTACTCGGCACCGAGGGATGTGAGGAGATTCTTCGCGAGGACGCAGTATGGGCAATTGTCTTTGCTGTAGAGGGTGATTGTTTTCACTGTTTTTGGATTATTGTTGGATCTGATCGAGTCCGAGGTGCATATTGGCGGGGAGTGCGATATCGATATATTTCGGATAGTCGAGCCTGACGGCTTGCATCGTCTCTATGAATTCTGTTACTGTAGTGGTATCCTTGATTCGAGTGTTGTATTTTTTCTCTTCTCCGACCGTACTCATCGTCTGTCCCGTGTAGTCATGCCCTGGGTAGATTCTCGTGGTATTGGGGAGTGTGTATATTTTTTGTTTGATTGACTCATAGAGTTGCTCTGCGGATCCTCACTGGAAGTCAGTCCGTCCCGTCTTGCGGATCAGGAGTGCATCACCTGTGAATATCATATCCGCAATCAAGAAACTGGTACACCCATCCGTATGTCCTGGAGTGGCGATAGCCTGGATCTGTATTGCTCCAATAGTGAATATTTCTCCATCTTCGAGCAATATATCGGGTTTGGCAATCTGAGCTCACATTCACATCGCGATCTTGGCACCTGTTTTGGTACGTAAGAGTCCTGATCCAGTGATATGATCGGCGTGGATATGTGTATCGAGGATGTACGAGAGAGTGAGTCCGAGCTCCGAGAGCAGCTTGATATCACGATCGATCTGATCCCGCACTGGATCGATGATGAGAGCGAGTTGCGTAGTCGCATCACCTATGATATAGGTGTATGTCGAACTCTTCTCGTCGAAGAGCTGGCGGAAGATGAGAGGAGAATCCATAAAAATCTAGTTAAAATAGCTCGGTCTGAACGCCTCAGTGATCTTGATGATATCTGATTGGTCTCGATAGAGTTCTGCGATACTGCCTGCTATATTGGTCGCCGTTTTACCTTGTCACTCGAGCCACGCACAGACTTGACCACTTCGCCCGCCAGTCCGACAAAATATATAGACAGGTCGAGAAAAATCAATCTCTCAAACACGAAACTCGATCGATGAGAGGGGAATCAGTTTGGCTCCTGGGATGCGTATCTGTGCCCACTCTCTCTGCTCACGGACATCGATGAGTTCGATATCTGTTGAATTCTTGAGAAGTATTTCGAGTTCTTTTGAGGATATTTCTTTATACATATTATTTTGAGGTCAATTTTTTATAGAAGAGCATACTCACTATCATCGAGACGAGGAATACGAGAATGTATGGATCGAGGAATACGATGCTCCCGATCGCTGGACCCGGACAGAGTCCGCCGATGCCCCATCCGATACCGAATAGTGCTGATCCGATGATGAGCTTGGAGTCGATGATTCCTTTTTTTTCCCAAGGGAAGTGCCATCGGTCTGAGAAGTGTGGAGTTTCTTTTTTGGAGAGGAAAAAATGCCCGATCACCGATACCGTGACGGCTCCGATCATCACAAAAAGGAGCGTCGGATCCCAGCCATAGGCGATATCGAGAAATCCTCGAACTCGATCTGGCGAGGTCATATCCGAGAGTGTGAGGGCAAATCCGAAGAGGATACCCGAGATGAGGGAGACGATGTTGGTGACTGTGGACATAGTGTGCTAGACGATAAAATGAGTAACAAATACAGCGATCATACCGCTCGTGACGAAGACGAGAGTAGCGACGATAGAGCGGAGAGAGAGTCGACCGATACCGCAGACAGCGTGACCGCTCGTACATCAGTTTGCCATACTGGTACCGACTCCGACGAGTATCCCTGCGATGATGGCGATGATGTATGAGGGGTTCGTATTGCTGATGTGATATCCGGGTACGATGTAGCTATAGAGTGCGACACCGAGCATGAGCCCCACGAGGAAGTAGTATCTCCAGTATTCGCTTTTGGCGAGCTTGCCCAGTATTCACTTCACGATGCCAGATACACCCATCACACGCCCGAGTCCTCATGCAAAAAGAAGTGCCGAGAGTCCGATGAGGGCTCCGCCGATGAGAGCGTTGATATAGAGTGGATTCATAGGTAGTGGGATTATTCGCAATAGATAGTAGAGAGCGATGAGAGGAGCGTGAGTATCTCTGGATTGCTGATGCGGTAGGTGATATAGAGTCCTGACTTCTCAGATCCGAGGATTCACTCGTGTCGCATCTTGGTGAGGAACTGTGAGAGTTGGGATTGTGAGATATTGCAGGTTCTCTCGAGTTCACCGACCGTCTGCGGTCACTCCGCGAGCCGACAGAGTATGATGAGTCGCTTGGGATGTGATATGGCCTTGAGGATTTTGGATACGGTTTCTGCTTGAGTCTCGAGATCCGATAAGGTTTTCATAGTTTTTATATATATGTTTCGACTATATTATGAATATATAATATAATGTCAAAAGATTTTTGTTCTATTTTGCAAGTGATTTTCTCAGGTTTTATTTTGTGAAAAGAGAGAAACCTATACTATAGGGACTATTATCCGACTCATCTCACCACCTATGAAACTCTTCAACATCACCGATATATTCAACAACATCATAACTATGAGTCCCGAGACACTCGAGGCGTTCCATGATGAGCTGCACACCAACTACAAGAAGCTCCGCAAAGATCTCGACGTGGACAATCTCCGTGTCCTCGGCAATCGTATCCAGACGGTCATCGATGGCAATATCAAAAAACTCGGACACAAAGAGCAACACAAGCTCCACAAGCTCGAGACACTTGCTCGTGAGATCAGCGAGACCGTGATCGAGATCGAGACCGCGCAGAAGAACGCCATAGAACTCGTAGATCTGGAGAAGAAGTTCGACAAAAAATACAAAGCCCTCAAAGAGCTCCCAAAAGAAAAAGCGAAAACTCATGTCCTCATCGCCATGAAGAAGTCTGAGATCAACTATGAAGAAGAGATGCTCACCCTCCAGATCGAGCTCGTGAAGCTCCAGAAGTATATCCAAGAGTCAGGGAAGAAAGTACTTATCATATTCGAGGGACGTGATGCAGCAGGGAAGGGTGGCAATATCAAGAGATTCACTGAGTCACTCAATCCTCGCTATGCGAAGGTGGTTGCCCTCATGAAGCCGAGTGAGATCGAGAAGTGACAGTGGTACTTCCAGAGATATCTCGCACACCTTCCGAACGCAGGTGAGATGGTATTTTTTGACCGATCATGGTACAACCGTGCCGGTGTCGAACCAGTGATGGGATTCGTCGGGAAGCGCGACTATGAGAAGTTTATGGATGATGTACCACTTCTGGAGAAGATGCTCGTGAAGTCCGGGATCAAGATCATCAAGTTCTACTTCTCAGTATCCAAGACCGAACAGGCAACACGATTCCACGAACGTCGTACGAACCCACTCAAGCAGTACAAGCTCTCTCCTATCGATCAGTTCTCTCAGAAACTCTGGGATCGCTATACTCTCGCGGAATATGAGAACTTCTCCCGGACGCACTCAGACCATGCCCCATGGACGATCATCAACAGCGATGACAAGGAGGCATCTCGTATCAACTCGATCAAGTATATCCTAAACCAGTTCGACTATCCTGAGAAGATCGATGCGAGCAAGATCGAAGTCGATGACAAGATCGTCCATACAGGACGAGAGAAGGTTCGCCTCCTCGAGAAGGATGTAGATATGGCGAAGAGTCTGTTTGAATAGTATTTGTGGTTGACAATTTATAAAAAACTATATTATATATAATATAGTTTTTTATTTCAATCATTATGCCATCGTATGATAGTATCACAACTGATATTTTGACCCCTATGTTTGAGGGAAAGTATCCTAATCCTCTTGCTGTCGGTCAGCTCGCGGATTGAGTAATAAAGACCGTTGCTCAACAAGTTAGTGGAACATTACTTGTTGCAGATATTTGATGTTGAACAGATCCTATATCACCAAGAATTTTTTTAAGAAATGAGGCAAAATTTCTTTTAGTCGATAATAATCCTACAATTGAACTAGAAAAATCTCACCTCCCTGAATATGTATCATTGGCACAGGTTGATATGAACGATGCAAAGGCCATGAATGCAGCAAAAAGAGAGTTCTTTCATACTCACAAATCTCTCGGAAAAGGTAGTTTTGACGTTGTTCTCCTGTCAAATATACTAAATTACTTTACTGATTGAACTACTCCTTTGAAACCATGAGAGATATCTCCTGTGATGCGGAACTTTTGGGTTAACTTCGTAGAAAAAAATCTCTCAAAAAAAGGAGTAGTAATTATCCAAAACGGTGATAAGGGTGCACGGTATGAAAATTTAAAAGAAGAACAAGTAAATGATTATTTTAGTCCTGCAATGGAAAATTTGATTACAAAAAATTTCATTGATTCGTACTATTTTTGAATAGCATTTACATGAACGTCTTCATCTAATGAAAATATATCACTTGAAGCGTCACCTTGATTTTGTTCATTGAAGGAATACCAGGTAATTAAGAATGAATGAAAATTATTAAAAGCAGTGAATCTACGAGTATTAAGAAGAAAGTCGTAGGATCTAGTAGCATTATATCTTATCAACTATATTCCTCCCCGCCACATACCCACTCGCCCAACATATCTGTAAACTGAATCCACCAGTATACCCATCCACATTGAGCACCTCTCCTGCGAAGTAGAGATTTTTGCTGATTCTAGACTCCATAGTCTCTGGATCGATCTCATCTGTATTCACGCCTCCCGCGGTCACGAACTCATCCCCTGGTCGACGCTCGATTAGAGTTATGGGTATTCATTTTCAGAGGAGCTCTGCTATATGTTCGCGGTCTTTTTTGCTGATAGATGCCGCATATGTTTCGCGAATCAGAGGGAAGTGTTCATCAACGAATCCATCCACGAATCTTCGAGGAAGCTTATCTGCGAGGATACTCGTGATGAGCTTCTTCGGGTGTTCTTGGAACTCTCTCTTGAGGAACGTCTCCCACAGAGGTGTATCCATATCTGCGAGAGGCGCGAGATGGATGATTTTTGGACTATTGCTTCCGAGCTTCTCCCAGGCAATCCGAGATGAGTACATGAAAGACAGCGGCCCAGAGATCCCGAAGTGCGTGAGGAGGATCGGTCAAGTGAGTTCTCCTATCCTTGCTTCTGGGAATGCGAGACCCGAGAGCTCATGTGTCCACTTCTCCCGCGAGAGAAAGCTCGATAGCGATGGTCCGAGTGGTGTGATCGTATGCCCGAGTGCGCGAGCGAAGGCATAGCCATCACCAGTAGAACCAGTATGGCTATATGCGCTCCCACCTGTCGTCACGACGACGATATCTGCGGTATAAGAGCCTTTGGGCGTAGTGATTGTATATTTCTGAGTTTTTTTTGTTTCTCATTGTTTTCTTTCCTGGTGTTCCTGTCATTTCGACCAAAATCCATCTGCTTCTGTGAAAGATGAAGCGGAGAAATCTTGCCCGATTAGAGCAGGATTTCTCGATTCCGAAAATCACGGATACAGATTTTCTTCACTCGAAATGACAGAATCAACACCTTCCCCATAATGCAGAGTCACTCTATCGCGATACTTCGCAAATACTCGCTCGAACACATTCACTATATCATGTCCGTCATCTGAGATGGGGAATACTCGCAGATCCTCTTGCACCTTCAGTGGGACGCCATGCGACTCGAACCAATCATACACTTTCTGTGGTCAGAACTTGCCCATCGCCTTGCGGATGAACTCCCACCCTCGAGTATACTTGCTCGCGAGGATATGCTTATCGGTGATACTCGTTGTCACATTGCACCGACCACCTCATGAGATGATAACTTTATTCCCTGGGGTTTTGTTTTTCTCGAAGATATGGATCTCATACTCCTCCCCTTGTAGGGGAGGTTGGGTGGGGTACCCCCTCTGGCTCCCCCTAGAAGAGGGAGAATCAGACAGAGACTCCAGTATCGTCGCAGCAGTCATGAGTCCTGCAGCGCCTGCTCAGATGATAGCTATCGTTTTCATGTGTGGAGTATATGGATTTTGCCCGCTTTCTAAAGTGAAAATATGAAAATCGAGTGTATTTGTCACCTTTTTTGCATATAATCGTCCTAACACTTGTATATACACACGATGGCCGAATCCCTCATACAAAAAGCAAAATCCTGAGATCTTCTCGCTTTTGGAGATCTCTATGATACTTCATACGATCGCGTGTACCGCTTTCTCTTTTACCGTACGCTCGATACCGTCGCCGCCGAAGATCTGATCTCTGACGTCTATATGAAGGCACTGAAGGGTATCTCACGGTTCCGCTGAGAGAGTGAGTGAGAGTGGTACTCCTGGATACTCCAGATAGCCTATACGACACTCATAGACTCCACCCGCAGACACACCGATACCAGTCTCGACGAGCTCATCTGGGAGCCATCATATACGACAGATGTGGACGCGAGTATCGACGACCGAGACACACTCGCTCGCGTGCTCGACTACATGACCACTCTCCCCGAGCGGGATCGTGCCATCGTCATGATGCGTATCTGGGACGACCTCTCCTACGACGAGATATCGGCTATCACTGGAGAGTCAGTGTCCAACAGCAAGCAGATCGTCTCTCGCACACTCCAGAAGATATCGGCCAACGTCTCTGTCCTCTCACTCATCATATTCCTCTCTCTCCATGCCCTCAACAAGTAACGACATATCCCGAGATATCACCTCACATCTCTCTCCCGAGTCACGCACTCCCGAGATGGAGGAGCTGATCCGTGTCGTCTCTACAGTGCGGCCACAGGTACACATCGATCGCACCTATCAGAAGGAGCTCCGATCTCGTCTCATGAGCAAGACGTCCAAGAGATATATATTCTCCCTTCCTATCTGGACAGGAGTCGTCTCGACTGTATTCGCGGCACTCATATGAGTATTCGCCCTATCGAGTATCTGGACTCCCCGTGAGGTGAGCAACGAGATCGATCCTATCAGCTCCATGATCTCCGATACCCCTCAGACGTCCAGTACGACTGCCACACTCTCACAGAGTGAGATGCCGACAGTACGTGATATCCCATGAGAGTCGCAGAAAATCCTACACTCAGAGATCGTCACTCAGTCTACGCCCAAGTCTCTGAGTACAACAGAGACAGATATGCCCACGCCTGATATGATGATGCGCAGTACTGAAGCTACCCCAACTGATATATCAGTTCCCATCGAGTGAGCTGCTATGATGACATCTATAGCACCATCACCTACTCTGGATACGACGCCTCTCGATACCGAGATCACGGATATGATGTCAGAGATCAGCTCGATCATCCATCCTCCGACTGTGACTATCGTGATCCCACCGTATCCTCGCCAGATGACTCTCTATGAGCAGGGTGTCGCCTTCACTCCAGCGGAGATCAGTTCCCAGACTGGTACATCACTCACTGTCCGCACCGTCGATACGATCTCTGATACCGCTCTGCTCCGCAAAAAAATCACCGCACTCACAACATGAGATCAGATCGTATGAGAAGGTCAGGTGATCTATCAGGAATTCACACGATCAGGTATCCATACTCTCGTCCCAGTCCTATCATATACTCTCACATCAGAGAAGGTGATATCGGTGAGTCTGGTGGTAGGATATGAGTAGGAGAATATATGCCGAGGATCCTCTTCGCTAGGAGGGGATTTTCTTTTGACAAAAGGAGAAACTGGATAGAATAATGGCAGTACTCAGAGGACTATTTACAACACTAGCACTCCAATATGACTGATAAGATCTCTATTCGTTTTTTCGACAATCGTGAAGTGCGTGCCATCTGGGATGAGACCAATTCCAAGTGGTGGTTCAGTGTGCTCGATATCGTAGCTGTCCTCACAGATCAGGATGACTATGCCAAGACTCGCAACTACTGGAAATACCTCAAGGCCAAACTAAAAAAAGAAGAAAATCAAGTGGTGAGTGCTACTACCCAGTTCAAAATACTTGCACCAGATGGAAAAAGTCGTCTGGCTGATATGCTCGATTACGATGGCATTATTACTCTCGGCAAGACCTTCCCTGGGACGAAGGCTAATCGGTTTATCGAGTGGTTCACCTACAGTGACGAGAGTATCGACGGCAAGAGCAAGTCAAAAGCCTATGCACTCTTCGAGAGCTCACTGATAGACAATATCGAAGTCGGAACCATCACAGGATTGCAACAGATCCATGCCTATCTCTTCGGTGGACTCTATGGCTTCGCTGGGCAGATCAGGCAGAAAAATATCTCAAAATGAGGTTTCCAATTCGCAGTAGCTCAGCATCTCGATACAACGCTCAGAGGGATAGCAGAGATGCCAGAGGACACATTCGAGAATATAGCACAGAAGTATATCGAGATGAACATTGCTCATCCATTTATGGAGGGCAATGGACGCAGTGCTCGTATCTGGCTCGATCTCATGCTGAAGAAAAATATAGAAAAATGTATCGACTGGAGCAAGATAGGGAAGGATGAATATATGCATGCCATGATCGAGAGTCCGTCAGAGAGTAAAGAGATCATACAACTCCTCAGAGATGCCCTCACTGATGAGATCCACAGCCGTGAGATGTATATGAAGTGAATCGATTATTCGTATTATTATGAGGAGAACTAGGTTATAGCAAAAAGCCTAAACACTCCTCACATAGACTTCGCATAATACTCAGTTCTCCCACCATATCATATGGTGAGGTAACCATTTTGGGGCTCGCTTGCGAGCCTCTTTTTTTATGATTCATATATTCGCGAAGAAATAGTTGGAAAAAGTGGAGAAAATCATAGAATAGGGCAAACAGTAAAAAAAAGGCTTAATGAACAAAAGTTGGTAGGTTTTTCATCTCAATTTACTCCTTCCAAAGAAGACTCAGTGCTAAACTGAGTCTTCTTTCTTTAGTGAGTCCACGATGAAGTTTTACCTTTGGTTTAAGATGAGAGAATATTCACTCTATTCGGTTACTCGTATTGATGATAGGATTCTTAAGTACAGAATGGTTCTTCTGTAGTGTTTGGATGAAATCCAAACACACGAAAAGCTGATCTCTACTTCTCACGAGTGAGTTATATGCAAGATGCAATCGCGGGTGAATATACTTATCTTTGAGAGTTTTAGTGTCCAATTCTTGTTGCCTGAAGTCTGCATCATATTTTTTTCTGAACTCTGTGAGTTGTCACAAAAATGTAGATCTATCTGTATTTACCATTCCATGTGTTATCTCTTTGAGTTTTTTGTAGGATTCTATTCTGGGATATTTGAGGAGGTATCTATCTATAGTAGCTATCTTGTGTGCTTGGCAGAGTTGTATTGGTAATCCATGGTAGTATTTGTGTATGGCAGTATCTATACCATTTCTTCCATCGATCACTGCAAAGTGAGGATATGGATACCCGCCACGAGAGAGATAATGAAGGAGTACTTCGTAATCTTCTTTTGTTTCCTGAAGGATATGCTTGGATGCGAGTATATCTCCAGTAATACCATCTATGGCTACAAGAAGTCACCACTGAGTATCTGAACCCTTTCGTCCGAAGAATGTGGCATCGAGGATGAGGACTGATGAAACATATGAATCCAAAAGCGGATTGAGACGAATGTTGTGTTGCTCTTTGGATACTACTATCTTTCCTCTGAAGATAGTAGTCAGTTTTCTATGTATTGTTTTGATCGATACTCAAGCATCATTTGCAAGTTCAGCAAGGGTTTGCTTGTGGAGAGAATAAGAGAGGAAGAGTTGATGATTTTCTTGTATTTTTACCCCAGATACTCTTCTGGAACTCCGAAAGATATAATTACAATTCATACACTTATACCGTTGTCTTCAATCCATTTTACCAAACTTCTGAATCGATTTTCCCTGACATTTCTTACAGATTTTAATCATAAAAATAAAATAGAGAGGATAAACCTCTCTATTATGCGGAAAACTCAAGAAAAAACCTACCAGGAAATGTCCATTAAGCCACAAAAAATCCCCTTCGGAGGAAGAGGGGATATATAGATAGATGATAGATTAGAGATATTTCTTCAGGATTGCCTCTTTCTGAGCTGGGATATTCGCGAGTTCTGATTCGAGTACAGAGATCTCTACATCTATCTGCTCGATCTCTGTGACTATACGCTGTTGTTCTGAGAGAAGAGGAAGTGGGATTTCAAAAGATGAATATTGTTGAGCATTGATATTTGGCTGAGCTGTTCCAGCTCTATTGTTCAATACCCAATTCTTATAGTAATCAGCTTTTAGTATAAAATTCAGAAAACTCGCATCAAGAATATCTTCTTTGGTTCTAAATCGAATTAGATATCCTGCATATAATGCTTTGCCGAATTCTTCCCTATAGAAGAATGTCTTTCCTGCTGTTGCTCATGATCGTGCAAACAAAAAATCTCCATCACTTAGTATATATTTTTCTGCCACTGTTTCTGCTGTTTTCCATTCATTATTGAGCTTCCCACTATCGTTTATATCTGTGATTCTGATATATCGATAATCTTTTTCTGGATTTCATTCTGTGGCACTTTCATTGGCTCCATACATTGGTTCGTGACATACCACACCAAGTTTGCAAAGATTATATTGTCCATAATAGCCATTAGCCCTCTTAACGATATCAGACTTATGTACTCCTAATTTCTCCTTGTTCTTAGCCTCTTTCTTCTCTAGTATCTCCATCTCATCGATGATCTGTTGTTGTGTATCGAGAGATGGGAGTGGGATTTTGATATTTGATAAATCCTCACCATATACATGAGGCTGTGCCTGTCATCTCTGCAATCCATATACCTCTGACTGAACTGTTTTCAGAAAAAGAGATATCAACTTTGTTGATATTATCGACTCATCTTTCGACTGTACTGTATTGCAATCTGATGCAAAAATAGGAGTCGTGAAATAGTTCACAAAACCTGCATATGCACCTGATGCACTTATTGTGATAATATCACCTGTTCGATTGGACTCATTATGAAAATAAGCTTCTTGTTGTCCTCATGCAATGACAGGAATAATTCAATCTTTGATTTTATCCTTTGTTATTGAAGTTCATTTCCATATCTTAGCGACTTCTCCGAGGGAGACTAATTTATTACTTTTCCAGATATCCTCATATTTAACTTTTTTTTTTACGGAAAGTGATATCGTTTTCTCAAACTCAGCTCGATCGAGCGTGAGCATATCGACGAGACTAACATGAGATATATACTGCTCTAGACTCGCAACTATAGGTCGATCATGGCGACCTGAGAATGCATCGAGGATATATGTATTGACTCGCTCAGGACTCTCTACATCGGCAGGATCGAATAGGAGTGTACACTCATCGATCGTCTTGCCACGACGGATCGGATGGATACCCTCATCTCACTTGCGGTTCGAGAACTCATATCCGAGGAAATTTTTCTCATCTTGCTTGTCTCCGCTCTTCACAAGGACGATCTCTTGTCCGTATGCGAGGATATAGTAGAGTATCTTCTCTCGTTCAAGAGTGATGACCTGAGCGAGCCAGTCCTTTGGATTTTTGGATCTTATCTTTTTCTGGTAGTCGGTGTATATTTCATGGCTCTGCATAGCCTCACTCGGCTCTCCAGATATGAGGCTGATATAGTCATCGAGCGATATCGTCTGCCAGACATGAGAGACATATTTCGAAATCCCATTTTCGAGGACAGTATTATTTGTGAAGTTTGTCTTGATATTGATATCCTTATGATTCTGGAAAAAGTTCTTAATTCCAGTTTCGATACTTTCAAAATCATAGTTGCTCCGTCTCCTCAAGAATAATATCACTGTATTCGTCCCTGTTGCCATGAATGTCCCACTCCCGAGCTCGACGATCGCGACGAACTCAAAATACTTAAGAAGTATCTCACGAGTCTTGGTATATATGCCACCATTGGATAATATACTCGATGGGAGGATGATCGCAGCGATACCTCACTCTGCGAGGAGCTGCTTGGTCCGCTCGATGAAGAGACTCTCTATCTGTGAGCTCTGATCCGTGAGGGCATCATAGAGGACGAAGTCTTTGTCTGCGGAGCGATTTTTCAAATTCCCTTTGCAAGCCGATACGCTATACGGAGGATTGGAGAGAACAAAGTCAAATTGCCCGTTATCCTGAGTTCCTGGGATTATTTTTTTGAGCTTCTTCGAATAACTATCTGAATGCGTGAAACTATCGAGTCCGTCACCATGGATGACATTGGCGATACCATCACCATGGAGATAACACCCAACCTTGGTCGTCTTCACCAGACGATAGTCGAGCTCGACACCATAGATATACTCATACGCCCACTTGAACCCATGTCTTTGCCAGTCCTCGAGCTCTTGTCCTGCTGACCGAGGGAAATCCTTGACCTCTAGTGTCTGGATGATATTCTGGAGCTCTTCCATCGACTCAGTGAGGAAGTGTCCGCTCCCTGCAGCGTAGTCGATGATATTCGGGAGGAGCTCACCTCTGGCTCCTGACTTGAGTTTCTTCTCAGTGATCTGACGCATCGGGATACTCTTGCAGATGAATCTCGCGATCGGTACAGGGGTGAAGAATTGTCCTGCCTCTTGCTTGAGTCCTGTTGTGAGCAGGAGCTCGAAAAAGTCACCTAAAAATGGTTGTTTTTTTGCATAGCGAAACCTGTATCCCTGGAGAAGTTCGACTACTTCTTTGAGGACTTTTGCATTTTCTTCAAATGTCTCTTCATCGAATACTTCTTTGATAGCGAACTCGTTGTTCTTCTGGAGACGGATACGAGTGAATTCTCTGAGAATATCTTGTTTGATCTTCTCATCAGTGATAGCCATACCGAACTTCCGATGGAAATCATCATCAGAAAGATCACTGATATCTTTTTCGAGAAAATCCTTCATTCCCTTCTTATAGAGGTCTGAGAGTCTCTTCTGAAATGATATCGAGTCATCTTCTCCTTCCTTCCACTGAAAATCTACTTCCTCGTCTTCGTCGGTACGATCTTCGTCTTTGATCTTGCAGAGAAAGAGTGTGAATATCTTATTGAATGCATTTGGCTTGTCAGATACAGCATTGTGACGGAGGATCTCGAGGAATCGATTGAAGATAAAAGAGCTATCCTCTTGTCGGATCTCTGCGAGATTGCCGAGGGAAAGTGCCTTGCTCTGGAAGTCATACGCTCGAGTCCAAGGCTCGAATATACCATTCTGCTTGGAAAACTTGTTCCATCTATTGTAGAGATCCTCGGTATTGCTCGCCATCTGCCGATAGTCCTCTTCTACCTTGATGATCTCATTACGATATTGTATTTCTTTGCCGTCGAACTGTGACGCATAGAGTACGAGGAACTCTGCACTACGATCTTGCTGAAGATATGAGAGGAGTTGTCCTCACTTTTTCTGAGTATTGAGCCATTCTTTATCGAACTCTCGTCCCCAGGTTTTGCACTCGATCATGAGATATGCCTGACCATCTCGACGGACAAGGATATCGAGCCATCCTCCTGCTGCACCATGTCCGACAGTGAATTTTTTCTCTAGAACGATATCTTCGGGACGATATCCCTTCTCAAGCAAACGATTCACGCACTCGAGTACAACCCAGTTCTCTTCTTGGGAAAAGTTGCGAGTCGTATCTCGTTCTGACTTGATCCGTTTGTTATAATCGATAGTTTCTTTTTCAAAATCTACTTCAATAGTATAATTATCAAAAGATGTGAACTTCTTCACAAAAATCCCCGTAGTATTCTCTTTCGGTGTGAAACCAAGCTGTATGACGAATTTTTTCATATAATGGAGTATATGAATATGCTACAATAGTTCAAAAGAAAATGTATTCCGAAGTATACAACAATATGTATAATCTGTATACAAAAAAATCTCCCTCTATTTCTAGAGAGAGATTTTCGCATATAGAGTATATATGGTGGGCCCACCTGGACTTGAACCAGGGACCAATCGGTTATGAGCCGACTGCTCTAACCACTGAGCTATAGGCCCGTTTTTTGAAGATCTGAAACATGGCGGTGGATGAGGGATTCGAACCCTCGCGGCACCTTGCGGCACCCTACAGGTTTAGCAAACCCGCCTCTTCAGCCACTTGAGTAACCCACCGTGTGCGCGGATTATAGAAATAATCCGCGAAAATGCAAAAGAATTTTTACTGAACTACAACCACTACCTTCGGCTCCTTCCCTGCCTCATGCAACATCACATCACATGCCTTGCGCTCGAGGTATTGGGAGAAGGCCATAGCATCCTTGAATCCTGAGAGATCCTTGAGTACTGAGTGTACACACTCATCGAGAGACTTCTCGAGTCCTGGCACAGTGGCGACTGGGGGAAGACCAACGGTATCGTACTTGATATGATAGCCGGTTGTCTTCTTCGAGATACCGATGACGAGGACTCCCTGAGAGGAGATCTGGTAGCGATCATGGAGCTCTTGCTCCTGAGTATAGCCGACCATACGACCATCGATGGTGATGAGCTTCTTCGAGACGTACTGATCCGTCTCGCGCATCTCAGTCGCGGTGAACTCGAGGAGTTTTCCGTTACGCAGGATTGGGACGTTTGCTTTTGCGTAGCCGAGGTCATACGCGTTCCGTGCGTTCCCACGCAGCATATGAGGGAATCCATAGACAGGTACGTAATACTCTGGCTGGAGCATGGTGATCATCTTCTTGGTATCCTCTTCCTTCGCATGTCCACCCGCGTGGATCTCGGACTCCTTGTAGTGGTGGATGCGTGGACCCTGCTGTGTGATGAGGTCGAAGAGTCCCTGTACGGCACGCTCGTTCCCCGGGATCACAGATGATGAGAATATGATCGCATCGTTCGGCTTCAGAGTCGTATCCTTGGATTCACCCGTGACGATACGCATGAGAGCCGCATAGCGCTCACCCTGCGCACCTGTACAACAGATAGTCACTTCGTTGTCTGGGAGCTTGGCCGCCTGTTCCATACTGATGATCGTCCCTGGTTGCGGTCGGACGTATCCGAGCTTGATGGCGATATCTATATAGTTGTTCATCGAGCGACCGAGAAGGACAACCTTGCGGTTGTACTTCTCAGAGGTCGAGATGATGAGCATAACACGATCGATGATAGAAGAAAAGGTTGCCGTGATCACGCGACCTGGTGACTTCTCAAAAATCTCTTCGATCGAGTGGATAACTGCAGACTCCGAGATAGAAGAACCGAGGAGATGCGCATTCGTCGAGTCAGAGAAGAGTCCACGGACTCCACGCTTCCCGAGGGCTTCGATCCACTCATAGTTCGTCGATGGACGATTCGGGAGTGGAGTCTTATCGAACTTCCAGTCACCAGTATGGACGAATCGACCTACTGGCGTCTCGATGAGGAGACCGACTGAGTCAGGGATCGAGTGATCCACGACGAATGGAGTCACTTGGAAGTGCTTGCCCATCTGGACTGGACGATAGCGGACATACTCGGAGAGGTTCGTGAGAGTTGCCTTCATATCTCCTTGCTTCATCTTGATGAGCTCGTATGCCATCGCGGTCGCATGGATCGGAGTATTGCGTCCGAGTTGTTCCATGAGGTAGTAGATCGCACCGATATGATCGATATGACCGTGGGTGATACAGGTTCCCACGATCTTCTTCCCACGACAGTAGGTGAGATCTGGGATCGAACAGTTGATACCGTACTGGTACTGATCAGCGAACTGGAGACCCATATCGATGATGAGCATCTCATCTTCGTATTCGAATCCCATACAGTTCAGACCGACTTGCTCAGTTCCACCGAACGGGATCACACGAAGTGTCCCCTTCTCGAGTGGCTTCGCTCGCTCCTCTGGGATATGGAGGAACTTCCTGAGTGCCTGAGTTGGCGTGAGGAATGGATATGACCTCTTCGGTCGGAAGCTATCCTCGAAGACAAAAGAGTCACCAGGACGAAGGTTAGGGTTGATGTTTTTTCATGAGTCAAAGAAATTCCGGAATCCCGGTTTTCTCTCTCATTGTGGAGCAGTTCCACTATTACTCTGGAAGCGTTTGTTACGCATAGGTTATATTGGTTATAGTATTATTAAAAGTTTGATTGTTTTTTGGTTTCTTTTGCTTCTTTCTTTGTATGAGTTTTATAATTCTGCTCTTACTTGTTTCTTGTCGAAGAGAGTGAACTCAGCGGGGTTTGGGGGAAGGAACTGTTTGGGTCGGATGAGAAAAAGAAAAAAGATGAGCGAAGCGTTCCGAGTTTTTCTTCCCCCAATGCTTTTGATACTTTTGGCACCAAAAGTATGGAGAATGGTGTTAGAAATTAGCAAAACATGGATTGCTTCGTACCTCGCGGGTGACGGCGACTATCTCTCGATCACGATCGGCATGACGACAGGAGTGCGACCAGTGAGGAGATAACAGTACTTGGTGATCTCGCGGCGCAGTGCCTGGACGAGAGTTCCACGATCCGTCTTCGGATTCTCAGTAATGATCTTCTCATAGGTGAGGCGGATCCCCTTCAGGATCTCCTTGTGTACCGCCATCATCTCATGTGAGTGGACGAATCCTCGTGAGTCGATAAATATGTGTCCAGCAATAGTGCGGGCACGCATATCTTCTTCGAGGGTGAATATGAGAACTCCACTCTCAGAGAGCTGCTCACGATCACCGAGAGTATATCCGGCAACCACTCCGATCGAGTTCTTATCGAGAAAAAATGTATCGAATGTGAACTTCAGACTATGACGAGTCATATCTGCTCCACGCAATGAGAGGATCTCTCCAGCCTCGATACGATCAGCACCGAGAGTATATCCGTCTGGTGTGCGGGCAAAAACAATCGCTGAATCAGAGATCGTCCCTGAGAGAGGAAGATGAGAGAATACGATCTCTGTCGTTCCTGACTGGAGTGTGAGAGCACCTGCAGACTCGAAGGAAAGTGTCCCGAGTGTACGGCTACTCGTCCCATCAGCAAAGAGCTCAAAGAATCGGCACTGATCAAGAAACTCTGTGTCTGTTATGCTATTGCGGAACTTCGCGATAATATCACGAGTCGCATATATAGGAGGAAATCCGATGCCAGGCAGGATCGTCTGGAATGGACGAACATCGATACTGCCGTCCATGAGGATCCATGCCGAGAGTCGAGATGACTCTGATGCCACGAGCCGCATATCAGGGAATGTGACATACTCTTGGCCGAATCGGTTCATCGTACCAAACCCTGAACCCACGAGCACTGTCGTATCATCACGAGTGATGAGGATCAGTGGATCGAGGGTCTCGACTGGAGAGAGTACTGTAAGACGAGTGACAGACATATCGTCTTCGCGAGGAAGAAAAGAAGACTTCATCCCGTCGATGAGACGACGAAGTGCCGGAGTCGTCGGTGCCTCTGGGGCAGTAGTTGCTCGCTGAACTGGGCGCTCGGCTCGCTCGATCTGGGGCCTCGGTGCGCGCATCTCGGGACGAGGTGCATCGACAGGAGGACGAGGAGTAAAGACACGTGGTTCACGTGCTTCTACAGGACGTGAAACCTGAGGACGAGGTGCAGGTGTGCGCACAGGCGGACGTGCTGTACCAGGTGCATCGAGATCTCAGAAGTCATCAGTTCGCATCACACGAGCACTAGGCTCATCGGTGGGAGTAGTGGGAGTATGTGGAGTCCGAGAGTTCGAAGTCGCACCAAAAGCTATATCATGGCTATCGCCAAAAATATGATCCATAAAAAAGAAAAATATAAGGAGAAACAGTTTCCTCGGAGTGAGGACATATTTCCAGAATGTAAAATATCTATAAGAGATCACTCCACGTACCTTGGGAGGAATTCGAGATATATATGAGGAATCCTCACAACTCACTATCTTCTCTAAGAAAACACTGAGCTAGGGGGATATGGTGCACCTATAATATACCCACTTGTACCGTTCAACTTTTCGATGAGTATATCGATTAATTCAGAGAATACAAATATTTTTGCAGGGAAACGGATAGTTTGGTAGTATCCCACAGGTATGCAGGCACCTTACCAAGAGAGAAATCTGTATCCACAAAAGATCCTGATGGGAAAACTATCGTCTGAAAGAAGAGATACTTTGCGCGCATGACATCATCTCGCATCGCTCGTTCCTCGAATACTCGGTTATGGAACATATAGAAGACGAATGACTCAGCAAAGTCCTCATACTGATTCGAGGCAGCATAGCCTGAGACGAAGTTTCTCTGTTTTTGTCAGGCGAGCTTCGTCGTAGTATCGCTCCAGCTGATAGCGTAGAATCGTCATGATGGATCCGTCCTCGCATCACCCGTGAGCACATATATATCTATGAAGTGTGCGAGCTCATGCGCAAAGAGCTGGAGGAACTCACTATCGCGAATAACTCATGCCGAGAGTGATATGGAACGCTTCTGCATACGTCCACGTGGCTCTACGAGTGCGGCATCGATGAGGATATCGAGCGGTGCGCGAGCCGATGAGAGGAGAGCCGATGACATGAGGATACGCTCGATCATCTTCTCGCGAGAGAGTGACTGCTGTGTCTGTGGAGAGCTCGATAGAGATACCCCCTGAACTCAGAGTGCAAAAACCGAAGACGAAGATCAGAGCATACAGATACAAGAGATGAATATCCAAAAAATACGTCGCATATTATGCTATCTAGGTTCCGAGATTATAGATAAAGTTCACGAGAATATCTACCAGTGGGAATGCTGTGAGGAGGAGGATGAGACCGATGATTGCATATATAGCTGTGTTTTTGGCTGACTTGAGCTTCTCGTCATCACCTGCAGAGGTCGTATAGCGAATACCTGAGAATACGATCGCACCGATGGCAAAAAGCGCACCGAATGAGAGAACTCTCTCTGCGATCTTCACGATCAATTCCTTGACTCATTCTTTATTGGCTCATGATCCGAGTCCTACGGCGAGTTGTTTATCGATTGATGTCTTTGAACATTTTTCCAAAAATTGACTAGCCGGGAGTCCTCATGTAGGATTACAATCAGGTTCTACTGCAAAAGTCGGCACGAGTGCCGTGAGAGCAAAAAGGGATACAAAGATGAAGAGGAGGAATCGAGACATAATATTATAGTGAGATGCGAGAAACAACAGATACGAAGGCGTATGATACTGCGATACAGACGAGACCAATAGCTGTGAAGGTGACGCTCTTCCATGCACGCTTCATCTTGGTCTCATCACCATCGGCAGTGAAGAGCTCATATGCGATATAGAGTGACCCGCCGATCACGACGATCGGGAGGACGACCTTCAGGAGGACTCACTGGATGAGAGAGAGTACTGCTATGAGTGTCATATCCTGGGTTGTCACTATGGTTCCATCAGGATACGTGCCAAACTGTGGCGCTACTGCAAAAGCAGATACAGTCGACAGTACACTCGCAAGCAATGTGAAGATGATATGTGTAACTATTTTCATAATGGACATGGATTAGAGTTCGATCTTGGTGATGATCTCGACGATCGAGTATGCGAGTCCTGCGACGACGAGACCGACGAACGCATAGATAACAGTGTATCGGGCCTTCTTCATCTTCTCATCATCTCCTGTGGAGAGGACAAACTTGATACCTCCCCACGTGATCGCCATGACAGCAAGTATGCCAGTCAGGAGGATGAAGTACTGAATAATAGCCGCAATGGTGGCTCCTGGAGTAATAAGGGTATCTGTATATGGAAGTAAACTCTGTATCTTAGTATTTTCAAATCATGCTGGCATGACTTCAATAGCATATACAGATCCCACGGATAGTAGAGCACATATACAGATGAGAAGAAGTTTCTTCATAAAAAAGTTTAGAAAAATTTGGCAATAAGATTCACTATACTATAGGAGAGAAAGGCGATAATCATAGCAATGATGTTCCACTTGATGATAGTCTTCGCCTTGGTGGTCTTCTCAGAGTCTCCAGCTGAGAATATATAGAAGTATCCCGCCACGAGCAGTGATATCACGGCGATCACCGGGACGATGAAGAGGAGAACATCAGCGATACTGCCAAGTAATATCTTGAATACTTCTATTCACCCTGTACCTGGGGCAAGTTTCCCACCATGACTTCCCCCCATAGGATCCATATTACCGAGATCAAGCTCAAAGGTTGGACAGGTAATATTCACCTTACTAGTACATGGGGTCGCTGCAGCAAAAACTCCAGAAGTCCCAGAAAAGAGCAATATCAGGATGAGGGAAAAGATACGAAGCATAAGCGAAACGAATAATATAGAGCTATCTTATCTGAAAACTCATAAAAAAGCAAAAAAATAAGGAAACTTGCAAAATAGTGATTTTTTTATATCATAGTGTCGATCAAAAATAATACATCTCCCTAATCTCACAACCATATATGACTATCCTCATCGTGATACTCGCACTCATCATCATCGTCGTCGTTGGCCTCCAGTCTAAGTGAGCTGGACTCTCTATCATACCTGGTTCTGGTGACTTCGGTAAGTTCGAGCGCCGTGGCGGAGAGAAGGTTCTCCACACAGCAACTATCGTCCTCGTGGTAGCATTCGTCGTGCTCTCTCTCGTCTCATACCTTATATAAGGATGATCTCGTCCCTAGTATACCCATGGATATCTCTCTCGTGTTCTCTCGAACTGAGAGCGCGTCCCTTGTCTCTATTATGCGTAATACTCTCTCTCCTTCACATATTCGCAAGCCTGTACTTATTGGTATTGCGGTTGTTTTCTCTCTACTGCTCTTGCACCTCATCGGTGCCTATAGTTATATGGGATGACACTATGTAGGACTCCCTGGTGGGAGTACGAGTATCGCCATGATCGCGGATGCTCCAGATATGATGCAGCCACTCTCTTATGGCAAGAACCCAACCGATGAGATGATCTATCGGTTCCTCTATCGTGGGCTCATCAGGTACAGTCCTGAGGATAATACTGCCCGAGGAGATCTCGCTCAGTGTGATATATCCCGTATAGAGAAGATCGTATGTACCCTCGGAAAGGGTAACCTCTGGTCAGATAATACACAGATCAGGGAAGAAGACGTCATCGCGACATTTCGGGCTTTTACACTCACGGGATCGGATCAGAGTCTCAGGACTACGTTCCGAGATACTCGCGTCGAGAGAGTGGGAGATACTATCGTCTTCTCCAATCCTGACCGAGATCCCAAGGTACTCCAGCTCCTGACGTATCCGATCCTCCGCTCAGATATGATCGACCAGGTACGCACACTCAGGTTCTCGACAGGGAGTTATATCACGTCTGGGCAATATATGTTCTCAGAACAGACCAAGGATGCAGAATACGGGAACGATCGCATCACTCTCATACGCAATCCCAATACTTCGGGCAATAAGGCATGGTTCGATAAGATCCACTTCAAGTTCTTCGCGAGCGCATCCGCTATAGAGAACGCTGAAGATACACTTGGTATCATCATCCCTCCCGCGCGGAACGAACAACTCACTCTCTCAGAGAGGTTTCGTCCATATGCATATAGTACCTACGAATACTTCTCAGTATTTTTCCAGACGGATCGTGTGTCGAAGAGTCTGCGCAATACACTCCACTGGCAGATCGGAACCTCTCTCTCAGGAGCGATCGATACCAGTCATAGAGCAGTGAGCAATATATTCGCAGGAGGAGATCCGATACTTCCTCGGGGCAATATCGGGAACTTCACCGACACGATGAAGAAAAACGGATATATGAAACGTGATGACTGGGTACGATCGATCGACGAGATCCCTACGACACTCACGGGAAATATAGTGTATGATAAACCTCGATTTTTTACGAATAAAGAGAATAGTAATGTTCTCTTCGCCGAGAGCGCGAGCGGAGGGATCCTATTGTCTGGGGCTTTTGACGCATCGGTATCGAGTGTTATCATCAACGGATACCAGCTCAAGGAGTTCCCTGTCGGGAATAAGAAGTTCAGTTATCGAGTCTCCGTGGAAGATGGTACCATACAGGAAGGCAAGAACACCTACCTCCTCGAAGGCAAGATCGGCACCACGACAACATCCACAGGTGAGATCCTCACTCTCTACTATACCACTGACAAGGAGAAGCTTGCTACATACAAAAAAGAAGTCGATAGCGAATATACTGCTCGCGACAATACGCCTGCACTTGTAGCTGAGAGAGAACGCGCGAAAGAAGAGAAGAAAAAAACTGCACTTGCACTCGATCCACTCTACTACTATGATAAGGATGGCAAACCCTTCAGACTGAAGGTTGCATATATCACAGGACCTCAGTCCACCGAGGCATATGCTCTCGCGATCGAGAAGACACTGAAGAATCTCTCTATCATGACTGATCTCACTCCTCTCGATCCGAAGGCACTCCAAGGCATGATCACCACTGGTAAAAAAGACTACGATATCCTCATCGCAGGAGTCAGTGCCGGAGAGACGATCTCTGGTATCGGTCAACTCTTCGCATCCAGTCAGGCTGGAAAGGGAGTCAACTTCTCGAATATAGAGAGTGAGAAACTGGATACCCTCTTCGCGACACTCCGCAGTGCCACGACTCCAACAGATATAGAGAAGATACATCAGGGCATCCTGACCATCATGGAGACGGAGAGCTTCTTCCTACCGATATCGAGTCCAGTCCATGCGTTCTATACAGACCGCAACCTGAAGTGAATCCGCGATATAAGTGTGATCGCAGGCCCTATGGCGATATACGATATCATCGAGTTCGCGAGTATCCGAGATGCATATATGTTCAACTCTGCTGGCAAGTCTTTTGCTGGATTCTGGGGTTGGATCGGCTGATTGTTATTCTAACTACCTCCCTTCGCACTACGCCACTATCATGAAAGAATCTATCGTCCTGAATGCTTGGGAACTCATAACACGATACCACTCACTAAAGAAGCTGAACTTTTTACCGTCTTTTGTCGGGATGCTCTGGCTCTTCATGATCCTCATCTATCAGATCACGTTCACATACGTCTATGTATTCAAGAAAAAAGATGAGGTCCTCTCAGTACTCGCGAAGTTCGCCCATACAGACTACTTCACCGAAGTTATCATAACTATGATTGCGATATTCATACTCTATATGATACTCGAACCGATAGCCAACGGTGGGATCATCCAGATGATCGACACTTATCGCAAAACGAACTGAGAACGAGCACACCGTGCGGTACAAGGATTCTTCGATGGACTCAGACACTTCCTCCCTATATTCGAAGTGCACAACATCACTGGAGTGTTCCGTCCTCTCTCGATCATCACGTTCTATATACTGCTTCTTCGACTTTTTGGCATACAGTATGCCTCATCCATCAGTATCGTCATGGGTGTATATCTCGTATTCTCCTTCTTTTTGAACATGTGTTTCGCGTATGCGAAGTTTTTTATCATATTCGAGCATCAGACGGCAATAGTTGCCCTCGGTAAGTCTACTGGTATGGCACTCCGCCATATCTCCATCACGGGCAAGCTCTACTTCACGATGATACTGCTCTACCTCCGCACGATCGTGATCGCTCTCATATTCCTCGTGATCCCATTCGCGATATCTGCCATCATCGCGTTCTTTACCATCGTCTCGGTGAAGATATTTTTCTTGGTCATATTCGCCATCATCACACTCGTCCTCTTTATATTCATCGTACACTTGAACTCGACACTGGAGATATTTGTCGAGGCGACATGGTACGAGGCATATCAGCTCTGCAAAAAAGAAGACAGTGAGATGTGAGACGACGCTCAACATGATGATCACGGAAGTCATGATAGCCATGGTGGTCACGATACGCATACGGCCCATGCCAGTCATGGACATGACGATCATGGCCCTACTCACGATACGCATAAAGCTCATGCAAGTACTCCGACACATACTGCCCCTACTCCACATGACACACATACGAGTCATCCTGCCCATGCTCCTGCCCACCACTAGTCTCTATCTCCTCTCGTTTGTTTTGCTTCTTTGTTTCTGTTTGTCATTCCGCAGCTTGCGGAGGAATCCCTTTCAAGCTCATCTTAAGAGATATTGATTCTTTCTTTCTCATAAGTGGAAGAAAAAGGGATCTCTACGAGATGACAAAAAAAAGAAGCCCTGAAGTTTTTACCTTTTACATTCTACTTTTCACTACTTTGTCTTCTGCAGATCTCATCATCGAATACTCATCCAATCCTCCGAACAAGGGGATACTCGATCATGCGAATATTCGCTATAGAGAGACGAACCGTGTCTGTGCTGATGTGGTAGAGGTATCACTCATCATACGAGACGATATACTCACAGAGTTCATGTTCGATGGATATATGTCGATCGTTGCTACTGCCTGTGTGTCGATAACTGGCGAGCTATTGGAATGACAGAAAACTGAAGATATTCTCAAGCTCAATGAGTCATTCATCCATGAGCATATCGGAACAGATATATCGCCACGCCGTCGCTATGCCTCACTCATCGGACTCCTCGCAATCAAAAATGCCATCCACGAATATAGCCAAGATGGGAAAAAGGAGGATTTTAGTGATATCGTGGTGTAGAAATATTTGATAAAATATATCTTTTTCATATAAAATACATATGAATGAACAAAAATCTACTGAAGCATCATATGATATTCGCATGAATCGATGATCTTTCTGATTGGAATTAAATCTTCGTATACGAGGACTAATATTTCGTACACTTATAGAAAAATATCTCGACTCTATTCCTAAACTTCCTGATTGAGTTGTGGTTGATCTCTGATCAAATGCTGGCTACAAAATACCAAGTCTTCTCAGGGCTTTCCCTGAAAGGAAAATTATATGAATAGATAACCACTCTCCTTCAATCCAGAAATGAAAAGTTCTTTTTGCTGGAAATAGCAAAGTACAAATGAGAGTATGAAATGCTATGAAGCTCCAGGATAGCGTAGTAGAAAAAGTATCACTTATATTTACTTCTCAGATGCTCCATCATTTTGATTTTGCAGAAAGAATGATGATTCTTAAGGAAACTATTAAAACTCTTCTACCGGGAGGCATATTGCTTGTCTCAGATACTTTTATAGATAAGGATTCTATTCTGGGGAATCTACTGAAAACAGGATATAAGCATATAGCAAAATCTGATGCATATCATAATATACCACCGGAACAAATGAAATCAGAATGAGAAGAAATAGGTTATGATTTTATCTCAAGGCATGATACTACGTCATTTAAAAAAGTAGGATTTTATCCTTCAAGTTTGTTTGTTTTTCAAAAACCACTAGAACAACCTATGTAATCTCCTTCATCTTCTCAACCAACCTCTCTATATCCTCTCTCGTATTGTAGAGATAAAGGCTCACTCGGAGTGATCCTCATATCCCGAGAGTAGTATGGAGTACATCGGTACAGTGATGACCCGATCTGACACAGATATCTGCATCAGCGAGCTGCTCAGCGATATCGTTCGGATGATGAGCGTCAAAAGCGAATGAAAATACTCCGAGGCGATTCTCAGGGTTTTTTGAACCGAGGAGTCGTATCGATGATGGGAGGGCGGAGAAGAGCTCCAGAGCATACGCTGTGAGTTCTTGCTCATATTTTTCTATAGTCGCAAATCCCCCGATAGAGTCGATATAGTCGAGAGCCGCGAGGAGTGAGACAGCTCCTGCGATATGTGGAGTGCCTGGCTCATGACGGAACGGGAGACCAGCAGGCATATATCACTCAGTTGTGACAGAGTTGATCGCACCCCCACCGCAGAACGCTGGATCCATCTTTTGCAATAGATCCTTGCGACCATAGAAAAACCCAATCCCAGTATCACTCATCACCTTGTGTCCAGTTGCTACGAAGAAGTCGATCCCATATTGCACGACATCCGTCTCCATATGTGGGAATCGCTGTGATCCATCGAGGATGAAGATAGGTCTCGTGAGCTCCTTTGTAAAGGAGCTGTCACGGAGTGACTGAGGATTTTTTTCAGCAACCAAATCCCCCCTGCCCCCCTTTACAAAGGGGGTATCCAAACCATCAAACATCCCCTTCACCCGATCCAAATTCAACACCTCTCCTGTCACATTCGATGCTCCTGTGATCGAGAGGACTTTAGCATGAGGTAACTTGGCCTCCAGTGAGTCATAGTCAAGAGTCCCATCTGGATGGAGCTCAACCCAATCGATGAGAATCCCGTACTCAGTGGCGATGATCTGCCAGGGGACGATATTGGCATGATGCTCGACTTTTGAGAGGAGAACCGTGTCCCCTTTTGTGAGATATCCTGACTTCACGAGACCCTGAGCAATCAGGTTGAACGCGTAGGTCGCGTTGTAGGTGAATACGATCTCTGCTGGACTCGCATGGAGTTTGCTTGCTACAGCCGCCTTGGCTCGGTCATAGAGCAATGAGCTCTGTGTGGAGAGATCATATGCTCACCTATGTATATTGGCATAGTCAGTCGCAAAAAAATGCGATATTGCATCGATGACTTGTTGCGGCTTTTGTGCAGTGGACGCAGAGTCGAGGTAGACAAGCTCGGGATGAGTGGTGAATATGGGGAAGTCAGATCGGAACATAGAGTATGAAAGGTGAAGTTAGAAGATGGAGAGGATTATCTCCACCACGTATCTCATGTGGGCTGAGTCTCGTCTTGACTGCCTGTATGCGTCTCTCTATCTCTCTGGATCTCTTCGATATAGTGACTCGCCTCGAGGGAAAAGTCAGCTGTCGGATCGCTATCGCGTACCTGTGTGAACAGAGAGAGTGCTGTCAGAGTATCGCCAGTCTCCAGAGTCGCGATCCCCTTCTCGAGGAGGACGATAGGTGAAGTGGCGACAGATGACGAGAGTGTATCGAGGTATGCGCGAGCATCGTCTGTCTTCCCGACGAGGCGCATACTCGTGAGCGCAAGGGCTGCTATAGTAGACGAATCCTTGTACCTGGTTTGTGCATTGCTAGCCCAGACGTAGGCCTTCAGATTCTCACCGTTCTGCAGAGCGAGTGAGATCGCAACAGCGGTGTCATCTTCGGTAGCATCGGGCTCTGCGATGAGATAGGCGAGCACACGCATCATGCCTGGTACGTCTGAGAGTCTGGAGTAGCTATAGGCGAGCCGACGTTCGATGGCGGTCTTCGGTGTATATCCTGCGAATATCGCATTGTTATAGTAGAGATTCGCTGTGGAGTAGTCATGTTCTGCGAATGCGATCTCTCCGAGCCTCAGGATAGTCTCAGCATCTGTAGGTGACTTCTCCAGATAGGCGAGGAGATTCTTCTTGGATTCCGTGGAGTTCCCGAGCTCATAGAGGGAGAATCCGAGAAGCTTCTCTACTCACTCATAGTCAGGACGGGCCACGAGGATCTCGCGAGCGAGGATCGCACTCGCACGGTAGGCACCATACTCATAGAGCTTCGCTGCTGTGGTGAAGTTACGATACTGATAGTCTGGCGATATCTTCGCCGCGTCACGGATGCCAGACTGGAGTGACTTCACTTGGGTACTCGTACCAGAATATGCCTCGATGGAGACGATACAGTTGTGTATCCCTGTATGACAGGTATCGAGTATCACGTAATAGTCGTGCGTACCTGTCGCGGTCGGTATACGTGAGAGTTCTCCGATACGATCGAACTGTGACTCATCAGAGAAGAGTGAGGTGAGCATCTCCTTCTGTTCACTCTCCGTGAGCTCATCGATAGGAGTACGCACGTAGGCTGCATAGGCATTTTTCCAGTCTCGCTTCTGTGCATAGGCATGGCCGATCTTCTTCTGTATGACGACATCCTCTGGGAGCTTCTCAGCCACTGCGAGGTAGTATGCGAGGGCTTCATCGGGATTGTTCTTGAGGGTGAAGTAGTCCCCTTTTCGTATAGAGTCGAGTTCCTTGCGTCTATCGCGGATGAGTGCGATCCGCTCCGCATCGGTGAGTTCTTTGGCGTACTTCTCTCAGGAAGCGAGCACTCATGAGTCCGCACTCCCAGGGAGAGTGATACTCGTACACGCCGTGAGGAAGAGAAGTGGTACACAGATGAGGAGGATATATCGATACATGCGCACCATGATACACAACGAGTGGATTCACACAAGGGGAAAAGTGAGAAAATATTGACGACATCATCACTTCTCGTATACTCACGCCCATTATGTTCAATCTAAGTGACTACACATACTCGCTTCCTAGCGAACTCATCGCCGAGACGGCGATCCATCCACACCATGATGCACGACTCATGGTGATCGACCGAGCAAGTGGACACCTAGAGGCAGAGTCGACTTTCTGGCATCTGGATGAGTTTCTCGGAGAGGATCGGGTGATATTTCTGAACAACTCCCGAGTACTGCGTGCCCGTATCGCACTCTCAGCTACCCTGTACACGAGTCCAAGTTGAGAGTCCAAGATACTGAGCGAAGGAGAGATATTTTACCTCAAAACGAATACACCAGATACCTTCGAGGCACTCGTCAGGCCGGGCAACAAGTTCAAGATCGGGACAATATTTGAGATCTGAGAATATAAAATAGAGGTTATCGGGATCACGGATTCTGGTAGAATCCTCAAAATTAATAATTCACAATTAATAATTAATAATTTACTTGCTACTCACGGTGCCCTCCCGCTCCCTCCATATATCGAGTACAGTAGAGAAAAGGAAGCTGACTACCAGACGAGTTTTGCTGAGAAAGATGGCTCAGTGGCCGCACCGACTGCATCTTTGCACTTCACGAGCGAACTCATGGAGAAGATAGAGAATCAGAAAGAATACATCACTCTCCATGTGGGACTTGGGACTTTTAAGGGGATCGACACCACCGATATCCGAGAATATGCGATCCACTCGGAAGTGGTCGAGGTTCCTACGGAGATATTCGCGACTATCGCCGAACTGAAGCAGTCATGAAAACGTATCGTCGCCGTCGGAACCACCGCATGTCGTACACTGGAGTCGCTTCCATCACTCTGGCGGGCACTCGATACAGATATGAAAAATACTATTGATGCGAATATTCGCGATTATTGGGATGCCCTGATTGGAGACTTGGAAGAAAATACCTGGATACAGGATATTATTCCAAGTAAAACCAATACTTCTTTTTCAGATTCAGAGATTTCTCAAAAACAAGAAATTCCCGAGATTATCCGTAAAGAAGAATGATTTACTGATAAGATCGCATGCAGAAAAATTTTTTCTAACGATGAAGTTCCGAGATTATCTGCAAACTGCAAAGCAGATGCTGATAAGATCGCATGCAAGGCTCGCAGTTTTTCAGAAATCTCCTTTTCTACTTCTATCTATATCACTCCAGGATACATATTCCGCGTCGTGGATGATCTGATCACCAACTTCCATATCCCAGAGTCGTCACTGCTCGTCCTCGTGAGTGCGTTCCTCGGATACGAAGCAACGATGGAGATCTATGAGCAGGCGATATCAGGCAGATATCGATTCTATAGTTTCGGCGATGGGATGTATATACGATGAAAATAAAGCGAAACGCAAGCATCTTTATTTGCAGATTGTTCCCCTTTCTATAAAATAGACACGCTCGACTCTTAATAACTCTCCTATGATAAAGATCCTCCTCGCAACATCACTGTTGTTCGTGCTCGCTTCTTGCGGTATGTCAGACACACCGACTCCCCCTATTACAGATACGACACCGATCCAGACAACAACCATGACCAAGAACTACGAGACCACTCTCGAGACTGCGTCATCGAAGATCAAGTGATCTGATGAGTTCCGATCATGTATGGATATGAACGTGAATATGTGTATCCAGAACGCTGGGATGCAACTCGCACAGAAGAACAAGTCTGCAGAGTTCTGTAAGGAACTCACTTCTCCCGACCAACAGGAGAGCTGTACCTTCGCAGTCACTATGATGAATGCTCAGGAGAAAAAAGATAAATCCCTCTGTGATACCCTCTCTGACACCTATAAGAAGCAGTGTACTATGAGTATGATCCGCAGCGAAGCCTCAGAGAAAAAAGATATCGTCATCTGTGAGCAGATCCCACAGAGTAGCTCTGGAGCTATAGTCGGCATGAGAGATACAGGACGCGATGACTGCAAGATGAACGTCATCATGATGGATACGACAGCTACAGCGAAGTCATGTGATGCTATCGACGATACCCAGATCCAGAAGATGTGTACTACCATGATGGGAAGTCGCAATAGTCTCCCTCCTTCACCAACTCTTCCTCGATAACACCAGATAATCTCCTATTATGTCACATATCATCCGTAAGTGTATCATACCAGCAGCAGGATTCGGGACTCGGTTCCTCCCTGCGACCAAGGCCCAACCCAAAGAGATGCTCCCCATCGTCGATAAGCCAGTCATACAGTATCTCGTCGAGGAAGCAGTAGCTGCAGGTATCACTGATATCATGATCGTGACTGGTCGTGGCAAACAGGCGATCGAGAACCATTTTGATGCTTCGTTCGAACTCGAGAAGACTCTCGTAGAAAAAGGAAAAATCAAAGAACTCGAGCTCGTAGAAAAGGTATCAAGTCTTGCCAATATCGCCTATGTCCGTCAACCACTCCCTCGTGGAGATGGAGATGCTCTCCTACATGCTCGTTCATGGATCGGAGATGAGCCATGCCTCGTCCTCTTCGGTGATGATCTGATCAAGTGAGAGGTCGGTGGTGCAGCGCAGCTCGTGTCTGCTTTTGCCACGTATGGTTCCCCTGTTATCGCTCTAGAGAAGGTGGCAGATAAGCGTGTGAGCTCATACGGTATCATCGAGAGTGTGACCTCTGATGGCCGAGTGCACCAGGTGAGCAAGTTCCTAGAGAAGCCGACGGCCGAGGAGACTACCTCACGCCTCGGTGTCATCGGGAAGTATATCATCACACCGGAGGTGTTCGAGTATCTGGAGAAGGGTGGCACAAGTGCATCCAAGGATGGAGAGATCAGATTGGCTGATGCCTTCGCCGAGATGGTCCAAGATGGCAAAAAAGTCTATGGACTCGAGATGGAGTGAGATCGCTACGATACAGGTGATAAGTTCGGATTCTTGAAGGCAACCATCGACTACGCCCTCGACCGTGAGGACCTCGGCGAGCAGATGAGAGAATTCTTGAAGAAAAGAGTGAGTGGGTTTTAGTGGCTCATGGTTTTTCCATGTATCTGTATCTTCTTTGTTATTCCGCAGTGAAAAGAAGGAATCCCTTTCAAACTCATCTTACGAGATATTGACTCTTTCTTTCTCATAAGTGAAATAGATAGGGATCCCGAGTACTCGGGATGACAAACAAAAAAGTAAAGAATATAAGTATTAGATTCTGTAAAATATTTGTTATCTATGGCACAATCTCGTCGTTCCATCTGAGATGCCTGAGAGGATATCGCAGCACGATATCTCAGTGAGAAGTGACTCCAGATCGTGGAGAGGAATTATCAGATCAAGTGAGGAGAGATCGACATTATCGCAAGAGATGGCGATTTTTTTGTTTTTATAGAGGTGCGCTATCGTCGAGATGAGTCACATGGACACCCGCTCGATACCTTCGGCGTGATGAAGAGACGCACACTGAAGCGAACTGCCTTCATGTACGTGCATAAATACAAAATCGACCCGGATATGATGCGGATCGATTTTGTGGGGATCATGCCGAAGTCCGAATGAGGACATAAGGTATGGTGGGTACGGGGGGTGGGAGTGTAAGACTAGTGACCACCGGAATCAGAAGAGTCAGATCCATGTGAATCTGGATCACCGAGTCCTCAGCTATCATCAATCTGCGAAGCTCCTCCAGGATTTGAGCCATCAGAATCTGGATTAGGATCTCCTTTTTTTGGTCAAATTTTTCCTCATGTTTTCTTTGGTGGAACAAAATTTGGTGGAGTTTTATCTAATCTGATTTTTTCTGCTTTTCCCGTCACTTCTGCACGTATATCTGTTGCATGCTTTGTTGATAATGTTGTAGTACTACCACCACTTTTCCAACTCTGGTAGTCTGATTCAGTATTGGTGCGCTCAGTATCAGCACTAAAGATACCATATGGATCAATACCCATTTTTTTCATCTCCTGGAAATATTCACTATTATCGATCAAGCTTGTAGCAAATTGCTTCTTTTGCTCTGGTGTTGTCCCTCCTCACTTATCTGTACGAGCACCGATCTGTTCTTGGAAATAATGAATAATCTCCCTCCTATATGCGAGATATTGCGCTCTCTGAAGAGTCACATCTCCATCAAAATACTTCTCATCGCGTAGTGCATCCATAGTTTTGATTACATATGCCCATATTTTCTCTTTACTCTCTTGATCCATAGGCTTTCATCATCCACTATAACCAGAGAATTTTATCTTATTAAGCATGGAATTCATACTATTAAGACCATTTTCTCATCGAGCCAAGAGAATATTCTGATATCCATGTTCGTCAAACCAGTCCTTACCGAAGTCGCTTCCAGGAATACTAGGATTCTTGAGCATCTCTGAATGTCACTCGGTCAACTTGTCTTGATATCACTTCACTGTGACATTCTTATTTCATGCACGTTTGACCAACCAGCCATTTTGTCCTTGTAACATATCATGGAGTCATCTTCCTTGGTTGGCCTGCCAGAACTTCATCATCGCTGTTGCTGGAGTCTCTCATTTATACTTTCCATCAGTAATTTTTTTATCTTCTGGACCATTGAGCATGCGATCACAGATACTATCGAACTCACTGACAGCATTAGCAGATACTCGTCCTTGCTTGGCGAGATCATGGAGAGCAAGACGTACAGTATTACGATAGAGAGTATTAGATTCTTCGTTACGTAAGAAGCTGAATGCATGAAAACTCATCCCTCATCAAGCATATCACTTGAGTTTCTGGAGTGCAGTGTGTGAAGCATGTCGTGAATATCATCCACATGCCCAGATAAATGGCATAGCTTGAAATTCTGGGGATTTGATCTTACCAGCTACTGCTTCCATAGCCCCCATAGCCTTGTATATCTCATGTGTATTAAAATATCATACTCATTTATTAAGGCGTCATTGAGCGCTTACCATCTGAGTCTGGTCCTTTCATTTTTTATGCGCGTTGTCAAATCCCTCGAATTTCCAAGTCTTCTCAAATCCTCCAGGTCATCCAATTGCCTTCACCACACCAGCAGCATAGGGATAATCACTCCAGTTCCCATCAATAATCTTCGTCAATGCATGCATGAGCTGTTCTTCTGTTGGCTCGTTTTCATGATCATCCATACTTCCCATCTCTTCTATAGCTTTTTTATAAGCCTTTTTTCTCCAGAAATTCAAATTTCCGATCTTAGATGTAATGATGAACCCATCAAGGAATGCAAAATATCCAGGATCTGCAGTTTCAATATTATGTTGTGTAACTTTTGACTGATAATGCTTCACATCCTCGGCGTAGAAGTGACCATAATTCTTCAGCATATAGTTCATTGCGGCAACAACTTCTTCTGGACGACCATCGCGGTTATGTGCGATATGGATAGCTTTCAATCGACCTGCAGGGCCAGGTATACCAAAGAGCTTATCCTCAATTTTCTGAACAATCTCCTTACTTCCATTGGTAATATCAGCATAGATCTGAGCGCCAACAGATGTCTCATCGAGCTTGAGAAACTTGGCAGTTCCCATGGCGAATCTCGCCGCATCGAGCTTGGCTCACTTCTCTAAGGTATGTTCGATACCGTGATACACCATCTCAAGTCATTTCCATATACTGGCAGGGTTCTGCCACTTCATCATACGACCAAAAAAGCTCCCTGTCATATGCGCATGTTCATGGTGATCTCCATGGAGATCATGACTCGCTTCAGGAACGATGAGATCTTTGGTTGTTGCCTCAAGTTCTTGTTCCTGGAGATACCTTAGGAATGCCGGATAACTCATCGTACGCCATTTATAGAGTTTCTTGAGTTTCTTATCAGCTCAGTGCTTCTTGGCATATGCCTTGATCTCTTCTATAGTATTCCCATTCTCATCGAACTCACCGAATCTGACAATACCTCACTTTATGTACTCCATGCGGATATGTCCTCACTTTTTAGATTCGAAACATGTGATCTTTTTCTCTATCTCATGACCATGATCATCCTTTTCTTTGACGATGAGCTGTCCATCGTTGAGTTCTCAGGCAGTACCAAGTCCGAATTCTTTGAGCTGATCCGTCATCTCCTTATCTGTATCAACCTTGCCGATACGAGTGAATCCTGGAGTCTCAGAGAGTACGGCATATACATCAGATATCTTCTGATTGCGTAGTATATACCCATTACCTGCCATGAAGCTAACCGTGTCACCTACGATCTCTCGTACTTGCCAGATTTCATTACTTTCTTTTTTTCCTGTTCCGATCTCAGTCGATGGTGCGATGAACGATGTCCCAGGCTCAAATCCAAATCCTCGTCATGTATCATCTATTACATTGAGCTTGGTCGCAATATTGGCTGCCGTAACAGGCTCTGCATCGATAGTTGGCCGTGCGTCATAAAACTTAGTGCCGTTACTATTCTCGGCAACCTCCTGATCTTCTTCAAGAAGTGAATTAAACTCAGTACTCGTCATCATTGATGCTCACTTCATCTTCTTCAGGGAAGCTGCGAGATCATCATACGAGAGGCTGAAGTGCTGAGAGCTCCTCAGGGCGCCCCCATCGACAGGAAGTCACTCTAGTTCCACTCCATAACCATGATTGTCTCCTACCTCAATAGGATTTCCATCTGCATCTCGTACCTTTTTGATACGCATGAATTGTGCCCCTCACTTACTATCTTGGAATCGTATAACTGGATTCGATGTTTTGAGGAGATCGATATTCTCTATGCTCGTTCCTCCATCTGCAGTTCTCAGTCCGGTAGTGAGTGAGTCGATGAATCCTTCATACCGATCCCATGTATCATCATACTCTTCTCATCTTTTGCGCGCTTCTGCCTGTTTTTGTCTTTTGATATTTCCGAGAATATCAGTTCATCTAGGATCTATAGATTCTGGCGCATCTATGACAATCGTTCGAAATATTTCTTGCGAGAGTTTTCTACGAGCAGTATCGTTCGCGATAATGGTACCGATTTTTGTAGCATCAAAATCTGAGGCCGCTATCATATATGTCGTACTCGCCTCAAGTCCACGGATAAAAGAGTCCTGCTGATCTGGCATAAGGCTCGTGTATCATTTTCCCATCTCTTTTTCAGCAAATAACCTCAGGAAGTCTGGTGGTATCAATCCTGTGTCGTTCGCATGCTTGATAGTGATACTTGCTCACAGTGCTGACAGAACTTCTTTCTTGCGATCATTTGAGGCTCCTTGATACACCCCCAAGATAAAGTCGATATCAGAGCCATCTGGCACTTGATTAAATTCATGATAATTTTTATGGATCCCCCTGAATCGTGACTTCTGTTCAGGAGTGGTAAGATACATATTCTTATCATAAAATATCTGTTCAAAATCTCTTTTTTCTGAGGGATTCTCTCACTGAAGACCGGGAAATGTCTTATAAACTAATTTTCTCATGAGATGAGTACGTGAAGCATAGTTCTTGAGTTCATCTTCATCGAGATCACTCAGACTCGTGCTGAGGATAGTGCTCCAGTCAGCTCGTTGTGTTCTGATATTCGGGAAGAGTTCAAGTGCACGATCATGGGTCCGTTTTCTCATAAAAACAAGATCTATTGCCATTCGTAAGATCCTCTCTCCGATAATATTATCTCATGAATTCGTCGCAATATCCGCCTCTTTGATAGTATCCCACTCTGTTGAATTTTCACGACGAAGATCATTCATGTGAGTGCGGACTTTGTTATGATATTCATCTCGCTTTGCCTTATAGGTATCAAATTTTTCTGGCTGAATTGGTTGACCAAATTCTCGAAAAATACCTTCCTTAAGAAGGTTTTCCACTGTATTTCCTGTTTTCTTTTTTTTCAGTACTTCAGATGACTCTGGAGATCATTCTGCTGCACTATTTAGTCCTGTCATAATTGGTAGAGTTACTTTCCCTTGCATAATAGCAGAAAATACGAAAAAACACAAATAAAAAATCCATCTTTTAGATGAATTTTTTGAGATTCTTTTTTGAATGAATGGTGCCAATGAGTGGGCTCGAACCACCGACCTCGGCGTTATGAGTGCCGTGCTCTAACCAGCTGAGCTACATTGGCGAATATCTGATTATTTTGAGGACTTTCCTCCTGTTTTCTGTACCGTAAACTATTACTTTTTAGTTTTTAACTACTATCTACCTGATGGTTGCGGACGAGTGAATCGAACACCAGTTACGACCTTCGGATTATGAGCCTCATGAGACTCGCTAGACTATACTCCGCGATACAGGCACTTCAGAAACTATATGGTTGCGGAGGTATGAATCGAACATACGACCTTCGGATTATGAGCCCGACGAGCTACCACTGCTCTACTCCGCGATATATTCTAGAAAAGTTGTGCGGTGATTATATAGAAAACTCATGAGAGTCAATACCTTTTTTGATTTCTGTGATCAGATTTTGTGTACGAGGTACCTGACATGTCTGATCCTGCTGATACCTGATGAGCTCTGAGAGTGCTACTGATATGGGTTTCTGAGCGTTGAGCCTGAGATGCAGGTCACGATACGACTCATCTGCATGAGCAAACGAGAGGAAGTCGTCACTCTGCGCATCATGATATCCTCCGATCTCCTTATACATATCCCAGAACGCGAGCCGACCACGCACGAGCGCTGCCATCGCGCTCACTTCCCCGCGCGCGATCACCCACTCACTCGCATCGATACATGCATGCCACGTCGCGATATCTACCCACGGCATCAGATGATATCCAGATGGGAGAACTATATCTGCATGACCCCACACAAGCACCTCAACGTTATCAGGAATTGGATCAAATATGAGTGAATTCGCGAGAGTATCTGAGTATACAAAGATTGAGATCCAGTTTTTGTCGCTATCGAGTCCGTATTGGCGAGCGATATCTGTGCGTGACATGCAGGGTGGATAGGCTGGAATCAGTCCAGCTCATGCAGGAAGTGGCGATGGTATGACTTCGATGATCTGTCGATATGGTGTCGAACTGATATGTTCTCTCCCATGATGCAGAACCCATAGAGGATCGAACGAGAGATAGTCGATACGCAGTACGAGTGAGTGCTCTGTGAAAAACTCTAACCCCGGAATAACTGCATGAAAGAGAGAAAAGGCAAGCTGAGAGAGTCTCTTGGTACCAAAGTCGGCAATCGGATCGACACTATATCTCCCGAGGATATCATGATTCTGAGAGACGAATCCAAGCACCAGATCGACATGGTCTGTCCAGATGGCGAACTCATAGAGACCCGGATACTCACGCTCGATCCCGGCTATGAGCTCCGAGCAGAATCCCATATCGCCAGAGTTGTCGATCACTGAGAGCAATATATCGATCGTAGTTGGATGGTTATGATTCATATGGTTTTACGATTCTAGATGAAAATCATGTAATGGGAGACGGAGGGGAACAAACTGTCCAAAAATTTTACCATCAAAAATAAGAAATAGAGAAAATTTTCGAGCGATGATGAAAACAGTGAAAGTGGTAAGCGGAGCGAACTCTGAGTGAGTTTTTGTTCCCCTCGGGACTTTTGTTACTTTTGGTCACAAAAGTAAAGAGCAACTGGCTCTGAGAAGGAATGGAAGATCCTGAAATACATTCAGAACCTGTCCAGAGGAAAGCGTGGGAACGAGAAAGACACTGGATTCCTATATACACAGGAATGACAGAGACTCATCTGTACTTTTCTTTGCAATTGTATCTATTTTTCATAATATACAAGCTATGTACTGATATATCGCAGGGAGCATCCTCGCCATCGATGGCATCACCGTCACACTCCTCGCCACAGGCACGGGGATCGGTTTCGACATACTCGTATCACCGACAGTTCTGACGAGCCTCCACGGCCGAGAAACACTCGAACTCTGGATCCACCATCATATCACGGACGCTGGACAGACTCTGTTCGGATTCTCGACGCCAAGTGAGCGTGGTCTCTTCAGACAATTGCTAAAAGTAAACGGCATCGGTGGCAAGTCAGCTCTTGCACTCCTCGGACTGGGCGAAGAGAATCTCGTACGAGCGATCCAATTCGAGGATGATACACTCCTCTCCAGTGTCCCAGGTATCGGGAAGAAGACAGCACAGAAGATCATCGTCGATCTGAAGGGATCTATCGACCTGACGAGGAAGACAGCAGGTGAGAAAACCCCCAAGAATACCACAGATATCACCCTCATCACGTCTCTTATCGGCATGGGCTATGACAAGTCTCGTGTCGAGGAAGTAGTTGGCGATATCGACACTACTCTCTCCATCGAGATCCGCACAGTAGAAGCGATACGCAGACTCGCGAAGTAATATGCAAAAATACCAGAAACAATTCGACACTCTCATCTGAGTCAAAACTGAACCCAACACTCATGAATTGGGTCTTTTCGCACGGGCAGAGCTCTATATCGCCAAGCTCGCATGGATACCAGGGATCGAGATGGTTGCCGTGGTAAACTCTCTGTCGATGTATGCCACGCATGAGGACTCAGATATCGATCTTTTTATTATAACAAAAGCAGATACGCTCTGGCTCGTGAGACTTCTGGTGACTCTCACTTTCTGGAGACATGGCGTGTGGCGACATGGTGAGGATATCGCTGGGAACTTCTGCCTCTCGTTCTTCGTGACAACAGATGCGATGGATATGAGTCATATCGCTCTAGAACAAGATATCTATCTGTATAACTGGATATACTATCTCAAGCCCATCTTCACACGCGGTGACATCTATGAGAGGTTCTTGCAAGCGAACAGCTGGATCCACATGGATGAAAAGCAGAAACAGGAGAATAAGAGATTTGAGATTCAGGATATATCATCTGTCATGGTAGCAAAAAATTCCTATTACCTGTTATCTATTAGTTATTACCTGAACTATCTTATTCGCTTCTTCTGGCTACCAAAGACTCTCAGAAGCCATGCACGACTTGGGCGTCCAGAGTGAGTGATCATCTCAGATGACATGCTGAAGTTTCATGATCAGGACAGGAGAAAACAAATCCGCGATACAATTCTCGAAAAAGATTTTGACAAATAGACTCACTTCCCTATACTCTGCTCTACCACACATCCGGAGGGATGGCAGAGTGGTTGATTGCAGCAGTCTTGAAAACTGCCGTGCCGCAAGGTACCCAGAGTTCGAATCTCTGTCCCTCCGCCATTTGATAATACAAGCTGTCTTAAGAAATTAAGGCAGTTTTTTGATGGAGGACTGCCTCTCTACCGCAAGGTAGCAGAGTAAGAATCTCAGTCCCGCGTGGCATTTGATTCACAAAAAATCCCATCCGCCTAAACGGATGGGATTTTTTCTTTAATGTTGTGTCACCATGAAGTAATACGAGCTCCCGAGTGTCGTATCAGAGATTGTTCCCTTGTAACTCGCCTTCATATTCTGGAGGTTTGCGAGAGAGACAACCCCATCAGATCCGATGTCGCTCCCTGTCAGATAGTTCCCGTTGGTGAGTACACTCATACGAGCGCCGAGAAGTGAATACTTATTCCCATCCTCTATCGCAGTGAAACTACTATAGAGATATGATCCGCTGCGTGTACATGGTCCTATGGGTAGTGTTAACTTGAGAGGATCTCTCATCGGCTTATTAAAAAGAAGCTCTCGGAGATCGACGAATTGTTGATCTTTATTTTGAGCAATACTTGGTCGCTCGAAGAATACTTCGTCAGCACAATAGCCAAAAGCACCGACACTTGCATCATTGCTTGGCAGCATATCATGATCTTTGTAGTAGAGATCCACTACACGATCATAGTGTGAGAGGTCAGTGAATCGGGCAACATCTCGTGATCGATTCAGATATGGTCACCCCATATAAAAAGCACCCGCAGCAAGAATCCCTATCATTGCAATTACGAGCATTATTTCAATAAGTGTAAATGCTTTAGCGGAGAATGTGTATTGCATAAGAGAAGTATAAGTAAATATATCTAGAGTATAGTCAACTTCCCTAAAAATCAAAAAGATCTTCGATTATACGAAAATCTTTTTGATCAGATGAGTTAGCGTGCCATGATATAGCCTATACCATAATTTTTCTGAAACAAACCATAATTATCCATATTTTGAGAACCTGACTGAAAACTCGAAAGTACTCATCCCGTATTACCGTTACCCTGATTTTCCATAACTGCAGAGAATACAACAGAGTATGAACCACGTGTCAGTCATGTACCAGCACCATAAGAATTTGCTACACCACAGTGTGTTTTGTTCTTATCAACTGGTGTTGATCAGCCCATATATATACCCAGAGCGGCATTACTGACACAAGCATTGGTGGTGCCAGACATCACGAGATCATAACTCCCTTTATCTAGAAAGAGGGCAGAAGCTGCCGTCATAATCTGTCCAACGTGAGATACACGAGCAGTATCACGAGACCTAGAGAGGTATCCAGAGATAGCTGGGAAGAGAGCGGCAGCGAGTACACCGATGATCGCGATCACGATCATGAGTTCGACGAGGGTAAATCCACGAGTAGTAAGCTTCATAGAATAAAGGTAAGAGTAGTAAGATAGCTAGAGTATACTACCCTGAGTAACTTCTCCAAATCAAAAAATACAGACTTATTGTTATCGATACGTATAACTAAAAATCCCAGTTTTCACTGGGATTCTGAAGAAGGAATAATTATCTTGCGACCACGTAACCACCTGTAGCAGTAGTTACTCCTGGTGGATTTTTTACAAATGATCCTACAGTATCCAATAATGCTGCTGGAGTTCCTTGATAACTAGTAATAACACCCGTATTAGCTGTACCCTTATTCTCAAGTACTGCAGATATCGCAATAGCCTGAGCACCACCGATAGTCCCACTACCAGCACCATATGCTCCAACTTCTGTGGCACAATGTGTTGCAGCTCCATTTGTTGGAGTCTTACCACCCATATACTTATTCAGCTGACCACTATTTACACATGTTCCGTTAATTGCACCATTATAGGTTTCATTATCTTGAAAGAATGTAGAAGAAGCTGTAATGAGTTGTCCAACGTGAGATACACGAGCAGTATCACGAGACCTGGAGAGGTATCCAGACATAGCTGGGAAGAGTGCAGCAGCGAGTACACCGATGATCGCGATAACGATCATGAGTTCGACGAGGGTAAAACCACGAGTGGTAAGTTTCATAGAAGAATGAATGAAGAAATAAAACATCGGCATTATATACTCTAGGACTGCTTTACCAAATCAAAGAATACAGACTTTTGTATATTCGTATGTATAGATACCAGAAGTAGATATAACACATTATTCACTCGATATCCCAGAGAAAGCTTGTCTGAGACAAGAACGTATGTTGTATATTTTACTCGAGAAATAAAATATGAATTGTCTATTTTTTCTTCTCATAGCCACGGAAGTTCGATATTTTCTATGATTTTGATATCTATAATAGCTAGATCTCTATACTCCCATGATCATATATATACAAAAACTCCCGTTCTTGCGAACGAGAGTCTTATAATAATCAGATGGTGCCCGAGGGGGGACTTGAACCCCCACACCTTTCGGCATACGCACCTCAAGCGTACATGTCTACCATTCCATCACCCGGGCGGATTATCTGGTGCACCCAGTAGGGGTCGAACCTACAACCAACGGTTTCGAAGACCGCTACTCTATCCAATTGAGCTATGGGTGCATGTTGCCTACTTCTGGAGCAAGTGAGGCGGATTATAGAGAGGAAGTGAGAAAACGCAAACTTTTTTTAGAGATTTTGATATGTTCTCTATTTTTGTTGTATTCCACTGGGTTTGCATTGCATCTTTCAGAGTATTCATATTGTGAACTCGCCCTCCTTTTGTCATTCCGCAGCTTGCGGAGGAATCCCTTTCAAACTCATCTTAAGCGATATTGATTCTTTCTTTCTCATAAGCGTAAGGAAAAGGGATCTCTACGAGATGACAAAAAAGGAACCAAGAATACAACAGAAACGTTGGATTCCTACCTACGCAGGAATGACAGAGCAAAGAAACAAAAAAATCCCCCCGAATAAACGGATGGGATTTTTGCGAAGCGATTATGCCTCGAGTGCCTCAGCTGGGATCTCTACGATCTCAGATGGCACGTAGTTCGGGTCGAGTGCCTTGAGTGAGAGACCGATACGCTTTCCGATAGAATCGAAGGTGATAATACGAGCCTTCATCATCTCACCGGTGCGGACTTTTCCTTCGATACCTTCGAGCATATCTGCTGGGATCTCAGAGAGGTGGATGAGACCTGAGATACCACCGTCGAGTTCGAGGAATATACCGAACTGAGAGAGACGGAGGATCGGAGCCTCGACGATATCACCAACCTGATACTTATCAGCGAGGACTTGCCAAGGGTTTGCCTTGAGTCTCTTGATAGAGAGGGAGATCTTCTCTCCTTCGATACCGATGATCTGTACTGTTACCTTATCACCGAGCTTCGCGTGCTTGTGTGGGTTGTTCACGTGACCCCAATCGATCTCAGAGACGTGTACGAGACCCTCGACACCGTGGAAGGTGATGAAGAGACCGTATGTGAGGATACCAGAGACGACACCCTCGACGACATCACCGACCTTGATAGTCTGGAGAGCCTGTGAGCGCTGTTCTTCGATCGCTGCCTTCTCAGAGAAGATGATCTTCTTCCCTCCTTGGTCGACGTTGATAACGCGAACTTGGAATGGCTTTCCGACGAGCTTGTTGAGTTGTTCGAGGATCTTCTCTGCGTTGGCGTTCTCCACACGTGGATAGTGAACTGGAGTGAGCTGAGATACTGGGATGAAACCCTTGATCCCGTCGAGATCGATAAGAAGACCTCCCTTGTTCGCTTCGTTCGGTACGACCGTGATGATCTCCTTTGTGTCGAAGTTCGAGTGGAGCTTCTCGATGAGCTTGACCTGAGAAGCCTTGCGAAGCGAGAGGTGGATGAGACCTGAGTGAGCATCATCACCGATGATGATACTCTCGATACGATCACCTGGAGCAATAGTAGTCGTGTCTTCAGTAGACGACTGCATGTGGTTACCAGTGATGATACCAGTGAACTGACCTTCGAGATCCACGAGGATCATCTTCTGGTTCGATACGACAACTGTACCTGCAACAACCTTACCTACATTGTAGGATTGGATTGGAGCAGCCGTTGCGAGATCTTTTGCAAAATCTGACATAGATAAAAAATTAAGAAGTAAACATTACAAAATAAAAGAATTGTAATTGTAGTATGGGGCGGCTAAAGGGGCTCGAACCCTCGACCTTCGGATTCACAGTCCGACGCTCTAACCAACTGAGCTATAGCCGCCATATTTCTAGGAGCCCCGGCAGTATAGAGAAAAAGTACAGTTTTGCAAAATTTTTTTGTGTTTTTGTAAAAGTTGACTAAGATAGGCCGTCTATAGGGGAAAATAGGCTCGTAAAATAGTCGAACTCTTCCCATAGGTATGCGGAAACCATCATATATCATGTGAGGTGACGCATACGGAGATCCTGAGCACTATGTGTGTACATCGATACATACAACACCAACGTCAAGGCTAAATCCTTGCATCCGGTTGGTACATTGTGCTATGATTCTTCTAGTTGGCGCCCGTCTCATGGAGAGAGATCCTACTGGATCGATCACAGAGACACTCGACCTATATCGCAGCAGCTCTTTATACAGCAACGTAAAACGATATCTCTCGAGCTTTATCCATAAAGTATATTCATGTATTCATTTTCTCTCTCAGTCGAAACGTTCACGGTCAAGAATCAGATCCATGAACAGGTATTCTCTCTCCTTGGCAATGCAGGTAAAACCCTCTTCGCCACAGAGTCATATCTCTACACTGAGCTCCGCTCTCCTTGGTATCAGAAGGCTCTCGCCACTTTCGCTGATATCTGGAACACTCCATACAAAAAAGTACTCACATATATAGGTATCATCCTCGCATCCACTCTGATGGCGCCTCCGGCAACATCATTTGCGAACTCTGTTCAACCAACTACATTCATCGTCACCGCGTATTACTCTCCACTTCCAGGGCAATCTTTTTACCTCAAGGGCAACTTCGAGGCTGAGAAGAGACTCAATGGAAATGGGACACACGGTGCCAGTGGCAAGCCTGTATTCGCAGGCATGATTGCGGCTCCGAAGTCTTACAACTTTGGGACGCAGATTTTTTTTGAGGGGATGGGAGTCGGAACAGTATCAGATAGAGGTGGTGCGATCGTCGAAGCATGGGATCGTGGTCAGGCATACGACCGTATCGATATCTGGATGGGATCTGGAGAGTCTGGGCTCCGCCGTGCGATGGCATGGGGACGTCGAGAAGTGAAGGGAACTATCATCACGACAGAAGACACGAGCAATATGAATACCATAGATATCTATGGTATCGACAACGGTCGGGTGAATCTCTCACTCTATCCATCAGTCAGATCCAGTGGAAACGGAGGAATATCATCCGACGTCCTCTCTGCCTTCGCAGATCTCGGATATATAGTAATGGGCGGGGACGTGAAGAAAATGATCACAACGTTCCAACTGGATCACGCGATCATCGCAAGTGCGGCTGATGAGAGTGCTGGTAACTACGGACCCAAGACCAAGGCAGCACTCAAAGATGCTCATGACAAGTTTAACGCAATCCAGTCTGATGAACTCAAGGCCATAGAAAAAGCTCGCCAAGAGATGCTCGATGAGCGAACTGCCTGGGAGACTCGCTACAAGCAAGCGCAGAACTCAGTTCTCTCACTCTCGACGATCAAGAAGGGAGAGAACAGTTCCAAGGTACTCACTCTCCAGTCTGTCCTCTCAAGCGAGGGATTCTACAAGGGAGTGAAGAACGGGCAGATGAAGTCGTCTACTATCCTCGCCCTCCGCAAGTATCAGAAGGCTCGTGGACTCACACAAACTGGAGTCATCGATACTTCGACACGAGAGGCTCTCATCGTCGATATGCTCGAGGCATAATCCAATCCATACAAAAAAACACCAGAAATTCTCTGGTGTTTTTTTCATTATTTCTGCTTTGGTCTCATACGGTTCGAGACTCAGATGAGTGCATCTGCAGCCCGAACTCTATTCTCATATATAACTCACCCTGGAGAGTTCATTCGTTTTACAGAATCAGACAATCTCCATAAAACAGGCATTTCCAATCTATTACTTTCATATGGATTTGAAAGTTCCTTTGGATCAATATTTGGAAGCTGTTCTGTGTGAGACATATAATTGAAGATATATTAGAATGTAATAATAATATATTCTATCTGATATGTCAACTTTTTCTCTCACTTTCCGTTGTTTTCATACATAAGAATCATATACTCTCTCTCATGCTACAATCACTCCTCACACTCGATACCTCTCTCCTCCTCTGGGCACGCACACTCGTCGGACCCGAGTACTCCACTCTCATCCAGATCGTATGAGAGTCGGTCGTCGTCGCAGGAGCGCTGACACTCCTCAGTATCTGGCTTATGGGCGTCGCAAGGTGAGATAACGAGTACAAAAAAAATGCACTGCGAATATTTATGACGATCGTTGGAGTTTTTGTCATATACAGTGTGGTGAATCTCGGCATCCCTCAGTGGAGAGACAGCCCGATCACGGTCGCAGGCGGGATCACGCCGCTCATCCCACACCCGATCGACAACTCGTTCCCTTCTGGACATGCGCTCTTCTCAGCGGCACTCCTCGTGGGACTACAGAGATACTATAGGAAGTCATGGCTCATCGTCCTGATCGCCGTCCTCGCGATATTCACCACCACAGCACGCGTGATCGGTGGAGTGCACTATGTCGGAGATATCCTCGGTGGATTCCTCTTCGGTGGGATCGGAGCCATATACCTGGAGAAGCTAGTACAAAGTGAGCTCATGGAAAAATACGTCTATCCAGTCTGTATCAGGATCGCCAGTTGGATGCGGCTCTAAAAACTTGCATTCTACAAAATAATCATATAATAGGCGTAAGTGAAACAAAGACCTGCCCATTGGGCGAGTCTTTTTTTTGACCAGAGTTGCCTCTTGTTTCTAGAAGTTCCATCCATCCAACTAATATCTAACCTACTATAATATATGTTCGACATATCCAAGATCGAAGCCGCCATCAACGTGATCGCCGCTGAGAAAAAAATCCCAAAAGAAAAGCTCGTCGAGATCATCGAGCATGCGATCAAAACAGCATACAAAAAAGACTACGCCAGCAAAGACGCCAATGTGAATGTAAAACTCGACATGGCAAGTGGTAAGTTCGATATCTCTATCGAGAAGACGATCGTCGCTGAAGTGACAGATCCAAGTATCGAGATCAGCTACGAAGATATCGGTGGTGATGAATCAGGATTTGCTCTCGGTGATACTGTCGAGATAGACGTCACTGATGAGGTCACCTCCTCAGAAGGATTCGGTCGTATCGCTTCTCAGGCAGCGAAGCAAGTCATCGTCCAGAAGATCGGCGAGACTGAGAAGGAGAAGCTCTACCACCTCTTCAAGGACAAGGAAGATACGATCGTGAGTATGCGTGTGGAGCTCGTGGAGAAGAACCGTGTGGTTTTTGACTACAATGGGAACCAGGTCGTCCTCCCGAAGAGTGAGCAAAACCCGAAGGATAAATATATCCCAGGACAGCGTATGTACCTCTACGTCCGTAGTTGTGAGATCGATCCAGTCACTGGTCCTCGTGTGAATCTCTCTCGTAAGGATAAGGAACTCGTGGTGAAGCTCTTCGAGAACGGAACTCCAGAGCTCGAAGATGGTGTCGTCGAGATCGTCTCACTCGCTCGTATGCCAGGTGTAAAAACAAAAATCATCGTCGCCTCAGATGACGAAGATGTCGATCCAGCTGGATGTCTCATCGGACCCAAGGGTATGCGTGTCCGTACTATTGTCGATGAGCTCTTCGGTGAGAAGATCGATATCCTCAACTATACGACCAACCAAGAGGAGATGGTACGCCGAGCCCTCGTCCCTGGTATTGTAGAAAAAATCGAAATCGACGAAGAGAATAACATCATCCGCGCAACTGTGAAGGATGAGGAGAAGGCAAAGGTCCTGGGACGTGGTGGAACCAATATCAACATCGCCGGTGAACTCCTCGGATATCGTATCTCTCTCACGACTATAGAGGGTGAGAAGGTAGAGCCTACAGAAGCAGCAAGAGAAGTCGCTCTAACGCCTGCAATATAATCCAGAACATCACAACAGTCCTCCTAGATACTCGGGAGGACTTTTTTGGTATACAAAATATCCCAATATTTGACAGAACTCACACACTTATGATATGCTGATCTTATATAACTCTATCTCATGAGGCAATCATTGATACATATCATTCGCAAACCACTCTACCAGTGACTCTTGATCCTGAGTTGCATGGCTATCGGAGTATCATCTCTGGTGGCATGATTCGACATATCGTTGGATGGTATATTCGGTACAATTCAAGCTCCTGGTACTTTCATAACATCTGGCAATGCTGGTCAGATCATCATCTCATCATGAGGAGCAACATGTGATCCCAATATAGGACTCTGTTATGATAGCGTCACTCAGTCATTCTCTGGTTGAGTTTTTGCAGAAACGGTTGGATGGGTACAGTTCGGTGTCACTGGTCATCCTGTCACAGCGATCCTCCCAACAGATATCAATAGTCTCGCACCATGGACTCTCACGGGGTACGCCTGGAGTGACAATGCCGGATGGATCACACTCGGTTGTCTGGGTGACTGTAGTTACAGTGGAGTTGCCTATGTACCTAATAGTACCGTGAGCTTCACTGGTACTGCGTGGAGTGATACTCTAGGATATATAGAACTCACCTCGGGAACTGCCGACTTCACCAACAAGGTAAAAGTGATCGGTAGTACCGCTGGAGGCAGTGCATGGAGTGTGAACTATGATATCGGAAGTACGTATGATACGGTGAAATTGGCACCATTCCTCTCTCAGGTTCGCAAGAATATAGCACTCCTAACACGGAATACTGGGACGGCCGCAGTCAATACAACTACCACTACAACCAAAGAATTCGGGAATATCAGATACTATAAGCTCACAGGCCAGACACTCAGAGTTATCGATGGAGCCTTCAGTACTGTAGATAGTATCATCGTCGAGTGAGGAGATATCGAGATAGAGGATGACGTAGTAAAAGAAAGTACAAGATCACCCAGATCTATCATCGCAATCCAGAATAGCAGTGGGAGTGGTGGCAATATTTTTGTAAACAATAGTGTCAAAAATATATATAGTTCTCTCATCGCTGAATGATCGGTCTACTCTGGAGAAGATGCTACAACTCTCTATAACGATACGAGAGCCAAGATCGCCAATCTCCCGAAGACTCAACTCTATATCTATGGGAACGTCATATCTCGCAATACGATCGGATGAGCACTCACAGATACTCCGAGTTGTCCATATACGGTTGCGAATTGTACCTATGATCTCGCAATCCGCTATGATCTCAACTACTTCAGATCATACGATAGACAAGTCATCAACAAGTCTGATACAACTGGATATGATGCATACTCAGTGATCATCGAACGAGATCCGCGAAGCATAATCGATCCACCTCCAGGTATGAAAAATCTCCAATAACACTATCTCATCCTCTTCGTCTTCCTAACCCTCCCTCCTATGTCTCGCAACTCCTTCATCTGAGTCTCACTCATGGCGATGATCGCCATGAGTACTCTCGTCACGACGATATCAGCAGCTCCACCGATCAATCCTATCGATCAAAGCCCGAATGTTCAAGGATTATTCGCTACCTATTTCCAGAATATGATCAACACACCCTGTGCTCTTGGATCTGTGATCTCAGGATTCTCATCTAGTGCAACTGATTATGGCAAGAATACGTGTGTATCTATCGTAACTACTCTCACAAACACGTATCCGACGCTCTTCGATATCACTTGGCTCAAAAATGGAGCCAATATCTCCTATATTGGAGGCAATGTGGGTATCGGAATAGCGAATCCTACAGCCAATCTCGAAGTTGCTGGTCAGATAAAGGTCACTGGAGGTGTGCCAGGGTTAGGCAAGTTCCTCACCTCAGATGCAACTGGTCTCGCGAGTTGGACAACATTCACGAGCGGATTGCCAGCAACAGCACTCTTTGGTCAGACTCTCAGATATGATGGTCTCTCTTGGGTTGCCAATAGTAATATATATGACAATGGATTCAACATCGGTATCGGTACGCTCTCCCCTCTCTACAAGCTCGAAGTCAATGGTAAGATATGATCTCACACCACACTCTCCACAGACAACGATAATACAGTGACTACCAAGAACTATGTCGATGCGAGACTCGCAAGTCTCTGTACGAGTCTAGGTGGTACATGGAACAACGCCACAGACATATGTACTCCTGCAGTGACCTATAGTTGGCAATTGGGAACAACATATGGAGCATGTAGTGTTACTTGTGGTGGTGGGACACAGAGTGCACCAGCAGTATGCAAGCAGAGCAATGGAACTATAGTTGCTGATGCTCTCTGTGCTGGAGCCAAGCCTGCAGCTATGAGTCAGAGCTGTAACACACAGGCATGTATACCAGTAGTCAATGGAGGATGGTCAGTATGGGGAGGAGGATCATGTAGTGCGAGTTGTGGAGGGGGTACTATGACACAGACTCGTACTTGTAATAATCCTGCACCATCAGGTGGTGGGGCTAATTGCGGAGGATCATCAACACAGTCTATTAGCTGCAATACTCAAGCATGTGTCGTAGCAGTCAATGGATCATGTGGAGGATCAGCCAATACTTGTGGAGCTGGTAGTCCATCTGCATACTCAGCTGGAAGCTGTGGAGGATCTCAGACATGGAGTTGTCTCGGTTCAGGAGGAGGAACAAATGCTACAAGTTGTAGCATTGCCAATGCTGCATGTGCACTTGCTTCGTGTACCTATCCAGGTGGAACTGAATACTGGGGTTCATGTGGCGTATCCATATGAGCGACTACTATTGCTCATGGAGGAAGTGCATGACCATTTACGAATACAGCCTGAGGATATGTGGGAAGTATTTCTTACTGATGTAATAATGGTACGTTTACTGTAGCGAGTCAATCTTGTAGTCCGGCTCCTGTGAATGGTTCATGTGGTGGTGGGGCCAATACTTGTGGGGCTGGTAGTCCATCTGGATACTCAGCTGGTTCGTGTGGAGGATCTCAGACATGGAACTGTCTCGGCTCAGGAGGAGGGAGTAGTGCTAATTGTAGTATTGCCAATACTGCATGTATCAACTATACTTATACGGCCTTCTCTGCTGCATCTGGGCAGGCATGTAGTGCGAGCCATCCTGGATATATAGAGGTAGCAATATGATGTAGACGTGATGCAAATGGTGTATTCGACGGGTATGATCCATGGCCTATGCCAAATTGTCCATGAGCAGCAGATATGGCTGGTACACGGTTCCGACATTGTAAAGATCCCGATGTACCTGGCAGTTGGGATCAGTCCTTTGATGGAAATTGGATAGTATTTTAGAATACCCTAGAGTGCAAAAAATCCGTCCCGAATACTCGGGACGGATTTTTAATATGATACACTAATTGACCTTGCATTCAACTCCCTCGATCACATTATTATCGATAGAGGGTGCATTAATCATGAGTCATACCTCTGTGATTCGAACGATACGATATCACCCACCTTCGAGAATCAGTTCACCACCTGGCAAGTGAGCAGAGAACACGCTAGATAAAAAGAAGACTCAGGTCTTAGGGCCTGGTAGAACCAATATCAACATCGCCGGTGAACTCCTCGGTTATCGTATCTCTCTCACGACGATCGAAGGGAGTCAGGTCGATCCAACAGAAGTCGTTGCAGAATAATGGACATGCCACGTATGGCATGTCTGACGTTCCAAAAATCCCCTCAGAATAATTCTGAGGGGATTTTGTATGGATGAAAGGTTATTCAAGTCTACCTATATAGAAACAAATATTAAATAAGTCCTGGTGCAATATCTAAGATATCACCCTCCTCAATTTTTCTTCCTGCTGGAACTTCGTATATTGAAACCATATTTCAATCTTCCGTATTTTGTTGAATGAGTAACTGTAATCTTCCGTCAATATTTGTAAGTTTCATTGCCGTGGCTGATATATCATTATATCCGATGGCATTATCAATAAGATTTCGATTATCTCAGTATACATCTGCAAGAAAATCTAAATTTAGAAATTTAGAAACTTTCTGATCTGATCAGCTAATCCAATTATCCATAATGGCATTGCGAAAACTCTTGTTTCCTATAATGTTATCCTTGAATTTCATACGATTCACAGTTGTTCAGTCATGGATAGCTTGTATGATATCCGCTGCCATCTGCTTTCATAAGGTATCTTTTGTATCTTGGATACTAGTTCAAGAGCAGGTGTGTCTTGTTGTAGTCAGCTGGTTTTAAGTTGTTCTTTAGCACGTTCATACATTGAGGGTTCAAATTTTGGAGATTCTGACATATTGGTAAAAAATAAGTGATAAAGTAAAAATATCTTATCATATGTTGCCCCCACCCCGTCAAATCCTGAACATCTTTTGTCACAAAAATCCCCAACTTTTTACGGTTGGGGATTTTCTTATACTAGAACTTCTACAGACTCATGATATACTTCATAACTTCGACACTTTTCTCGATCTTCACACGCTCACGCTGCATGATGCGGATGATGTAGGCGAGAGCGCGAGATTCACGAGATGGGACGTTGAGAGTCTGGAGAGTAGTGGCATCAGAGTAGGCACCTTGGAGTGCTTCTGATTTTTGCGGAGCTAAGAGTATCAGAGAGCGAGTGATATTCTGTATGAGCTGACGTCCTGACTGTCGTATCATCTGGGCTCGATCAACAGATGATACTTGATCAGCCTGGGCTGATACGACTGCATCATGGATCGGAGCAAACAGGGAGATATATGAGTTGAGGAGGTATCCAACTGGCAGAGTCGTACCTGAGAGAGTTCGCTTCGAGAGGAAGAGTTCTGATACAAGTCCTGGAGTTGTATTAGTAGGAGAATTGGTATTTACTGTATTCGGGAGATTCACCGTTGGGAATGATTGTGATCCTCCTCCGCCACCTCCTGGACCAGCTACTGGAATGGTCGAGATAACTGGTGGATGTGGATCGATCACTGTGATCATCACAGTTACTGGAACTGTAGTAGATATGCCATCAGTCACCGTATAGGTGAAGTTGTCTGATCCAACATATCCGAGAGCTGGAGTATAGACGAGGAGTCCTGTCGATGAGAGAATACCAGTCCCATACAGAGCTGGTGTCACGAGTGTGAAGGTGAGTCCGACACTATCGACATCAGTTGCGGTGAGTGAGCGAGTCAGTGAGTTATTGGTCTCGAGGTATCCAGTCAGTGAGCCTCCAGAGAGGGTCGTTCCTGAAGAGATCACCATGTTCCCTGTGACACTCGAACTCGATGGGAGAGAGACTGGAGTATCGTTCACACAAGTGACATCACTGATCGTCACCGTGGTGACTGCCGAGAGTGCGAGAGCCGTATCTCGTGCCTGGTAGGTAAATGTTACAGGGCTTACAGTACATGCATTCGCGGTAGGAGTAAATACCACTCCAGTTCCGACAACCGCGACACTTCCCCCTGATGCAGGTTGAGTGAGTGATGTGATCGAGAGGGGGTTATTTTCTACATCCGTGTCATTGGCAAGGACTGTGATCATAAGTGGTGTGTCCTCCGTTGCGGAGACAGACTCTCCAGTTGCAACTGGGGCATCGTTCACACAGGTGAGAGAGACAGAGATTGTTCCCGTATTGGAGAGCCCTCCGAGTGGATCTGTGATACGATAGTCCACTGAGTCAGCACCACAGGCGTTCGCGGTTGGAGTATAGACGAGGTTATTTCCTGAAGCGGTGACGGATCCGTTAGAACCATTGGTAAAGGTCGAGAGCGTGAGAACTCCTCCTTCGACATCCGTGTCATTGATGACTGGTGAGATGATGAGTGTCGTATCTTCAGTTCCGGTAGTAGTATCGTTATTGGCGACTGGGAGATCGTTCATAGCGGTGATCGAGATACTTCCTGTGACGACGAGTGAGTCATTGACTCCGTCAGAGACATGGAAGGTGAAGGTATCTGAACCGTTCGTATTCGCAGTTGGCGTATATGTGAAGGCACCTGTTGATGAGAGAGTGAGTATTCCTTGTGTTACGTTGGTATCAAGGATATATGTGAGTGGAGTTCACTCGATATCTGACCCCGTGAGGACATCCGCAAGTGGGGTATCTTCGGAGGTAGTGAAGGCTCCTGAATATGCTGTTGGAGGAGTATTATAGTTGTTTGGTTGGACTGTGATATCTACAGTACTCGTGAGAGAGAAGAGGACCCCATCAGAGACATGGAAGGTAAAACTCTCAGCTCCCGTATATCCAACTGGTGGTGTATATGAGAATACACTTCCTGTGATGACCAGTGATCCAGTTGCAACAGGAGTATCGATGATATAGCTAAGTATATCTCCATCGATATCTGTCGCTGAGAGTGTCCCCGTGAGGACATGTCCACTATCCGTCTCGATATTGCCTGTGACATTGTATGTTGATCCTGTGGATGTCGGAGCATCATTGACACAGGTGACAGTCATAGTCACGATACCCGTATTCGACAGAGATCCTGAGAGATCCGATATACTGTATGAGAACGTATCTATTCCACAATAGTTCGCGACTGGAGTATACGTCAGGAGATTCCCTGAGGCACTAACACTTCCGGATGCAGCTTGTGAAAAAGCAACAAGACTCATGCTGTCTCCGAGATCTGGATCAGTGTCATTACCAAGTGGGGTTGTGTCGAGTGTTCCATCTTCTCCTACCGTGAAGCTATCTGCGATTGCTGTTGGAGCATCGTTCACAGCGGTTATCGTGAGAATTACGGTCTCGGTACTCGAGTTCAGGACACCATCTGTGACATGGAAGGTAAAACTATCTGAACCGTTATAGTTCGCATCTGGCGTATAGGTAAAGATCCCTGTTGATCCGAGTGAGAGTGTACCGTTCGATACATCTGCATCGAGGACAAAAGTCACTGGTGTCAGATCTGGGTCAGATCCGGAGAGAGTGGTATTGATCGCGACATCTTCTGTCGTGAGGAACGATCCTGAGTCAGCGACTGGAGCCTGATTCGTAGTAGATACAGTGATATTGACGACTCCAGTATTGGAGATATTCCCATCTTGATCGATGATCGAGTACTGTATTGTATCTGGCCCGAGGTAGAGAGAGTTCGGCGTATAGCGGATCTGATTCGCTACGATAGAAGCAGTCCCGCTCGTTGGAGCGGTGAATCCTGTGATCGTGAGCGTCTGTGCTCCATATGGTTGATCTGCATCGGTATCATTGGCGATGACGTCTATATCTGCAGTCGTATCCATCTGCACATTGACCGTGTCATCTGTCGCAACTGGGACATCCTGTACAGCCGTGACGGTGAAGGACATCGTGGCTCCTGATGAGTCCACGATACCATCATTGGCGACGAAGTTGAAGCTATCTGAACCATTGTAGTTTGCGTTCGGAGTATATGTGAATCCTGATCCTACGATCGAGAGTGTTCCGTTGGTTGGGAGAGTCGTTGCAGAGAACGAGAGGGTATCTCCATTGATATCTGATCATGAGAATACATCCATAACAGCCATATCCTCAGAGACAGAGAAACTACCAGAAGACACCTCAGGAGCAAAGTTAGAACCTGGGGCGACGGTGATATATACAGTTCCTGTATTCGAAGTAGCACCTGACTGATCGGTGATCGTATACATGAAGCTATCAGCTCCCATGTAAGCAATCGATGGAGTATATTCGAACTGAGTACCATTGACTGCGAGAGTACCATTGGATGGCAGAATAATACCAGTGATACTAAAAGTCTGAGACTCATACCCACTATCTATATCTGTATCATTCGCGAGGACATCGAATGTTGCCATGACACCTCCTGTTGCGTTCATATTATCATCGATCGCGACTGGAGTATCGTTGGTACAAGTAGTAGTCACCGTTGCTGTAACTGGATCTGAGTATCGGAGAAATTGGTCAAATGCTCTCCAGTCAAACGCATCTACTCCACAGAAGTCTGGATTCGGCGTATATTCCACGAGACCTGAGACTCCATCGACTGTTATTGTTCCATTGGTTGGATCGGTGAACTTCTCGAAATAGACAGTATCTCATGATGAGTCTGTCGCCATCATCGTACCGGAGAACATCATATCTTCTGATCCAGTGAGAAAGAGTGGAGCTGTAACAGGTGGCTGATTCTGTGTCGTGATATCCGCGGTACAGATATTATCTCCGATATTGTTCGTAGCAGTGAGGATATAGTTGTTCACACTATCGTTGAGTGGTGGATAGTATACTCCTGATCAGACAGCTGATACAGAGGTATCCATACTACCACCTGTTGCTGTTGGTTCGGTGAGGATGGTCGAGAGTGTATTGGTGACATTCCATGAGAGTGTGACAGACTCACCATTGGCGATACTTCCAGCAGAAGTATTGAAGCTACACACAGGTGGACGGAGAATATTAGGAGCATTGTTCCAGAATACGATCTTTGCACTATATGCATTGACATTGGTTGGCCAAGCGACCGTTGTATTGTTGGTATCGACATACTGTGGACAGACTCCACCTGGACACGCCTTATTCACAGCACTGGCTCCAGTATTGACGAGGAGATGAGCTTCATTGGTTCGTGGATTGAGTACTCCAGTACTGATATAGTTCTTATAACCGAAGTGAGTAAAAGTAACGGCGCTCGTATCCAAACTAAGGATATCATCCTTATTATAGGTCGTCATACCTCCTGAAGCAGTCTGGATCTCTACGATTGGAAGAATTGCCTTATACGTATTGAGATATGTATTTGCTGAGACTGTAGCAAGTGTGCCGACCGCATCGAACTGATCATGAGTCGATATCATCGGATGATCTGGATGCCAAGTGAGGATCGTATTCGAGTCGATCGTATTGTTTTCAGCGCTTCCGAGGGTTGTCGATATGATAGAGATCGCAGACTCCTGTGGATTGTAGAATGTATTACTGTTGATAGTGTTCGTATCCGTATCAGTGAGTACTATAGACTTGTTTCCGCCTGAGAAGATATTGCCCGTGATAGCATTACCAGATGATGTAGCACCAAGAGCAACCCCAAGAGTTGAACCAGTGAGATTGGATACGAAGTAGTTCTCGACTATAGAGGTATTGTAGGCTCATTCTACTGAGATACCTGCATTGATCGTATTTTTGAACGTGTTGTGTGTGATAGATACATCCGTATTGGCACCCAGGAGGATACCAGTACCACCAGAGGTAAAATCCGAATCCTGGATGATGATATTCGTTCCACCGAGTGAGAGATCTACTTGGGTAAGAGTTGTACTTGGGAATGTGATACCTGAGAGAGTCACGTATGAAGCTCCTGAGAGGAATGATATATTGGTCGCTCCGGTAGACCCAAGTACTGGCTTATTGTTCGCGGTACAACTACTATATGAACCCACGACGATCTGAGATCCTGAGATACCAGAGTCATCTATAGCGAGTGGATCCGTCCACGTCTCTCCACACTTCAGGAGGATCTGATCTCCAGGGAGGAAGGCCTGCGCACTCACATGTGTGAGCGACTGCCATGGAGTCCCGAGAGTGAGTCCATTGTTCGCATCACTTCCGAGTGTCGCATCCACATAATAATTAGTATTATTCGCGAACGTGATCTCTGTGAGTGGAGAGAAGAGTTGGAGAGTGAGAGAGACGAGCGTTATCAGAGCGACAGCTCGTGATGGTGATGACTTTTGTAACATAGGGAGAGAAGTAAAATACTCTCTCATTTGATCACAATTATCACATACAAGCAAAATATTCGCCTTGCCGAGCAAGAGAAATATTTTGTTATAATTGAATTGCGGCCTTCATCACTTGCTTTTGATCTCGCTTTCTATATCATACTCTTATGACAAGTGTCAAAAAGAAAAAAATCCTCATCATGACCGCGACTGGGAAGTCCAATCTCGGAGATGAACTCATCCTTCGGGAGGAGATCCGATTTTTGCGTAGCCGTTATGGCGACGTCACTATCACTGTGTGTACGTATAACCAGAAGACCAACCTGATAGCAGATCAGACCGGGATCAAGTTCATCTCCTACTTTCCGAATCATCTCTTGACGAGACCATTTCAGAACATCTGGTATTTTTTCGTGAATATTTTTACCATCTACCGCTCAGATATCGTCATCATCGGTGGTGGTGGGATCGTATTCGATAACGAACCTGGAGTATCCTTCAACAACCTTATCCGTCAGTGGTACTTCCGCACCAAGATCGCCCGTATAGCAGGATCGCTCCTTCTCTTCTGGGGGATATCGCTGGAAGTGACGATGATATCGAGCAAGCTCGCACTGAAGTCCCTCTTTGTACCTGGAGATTTTATCCTCGTGCGAGACACTCGTAGCAAGGAACTCCTCGAGGCCCTCGAGGTACCAAGTGTCGTGATACATGATATAGTATTCCTCTATGAGAACGAGGGACTGAAGGCTCTCCCAGGGGTCAAGAAAAAACGTGTCGGAATCTCTGTACGTGGAGGGTTCCTCGAAGGGACAGAAGAGGCTATCCCACAGATCTATGACTACCTCGTCGCGGATGGATACGAACCGATATTCCTCGTGTTCTCGACCGAGTGAAGTATCGAGCAGAACGATAGTCTCTATATCAAGAAGCTCATGTCCGGACGCACGTACAACGTGACCAAGACCATCGACCAGACACTGAACGTGTTTCCTTTTCTCTATGCGAGTATCGCGATGCGGTTCCATGCCTGAGTCCTCTCATGCGTCCATGAGACCCCTTGTATCCATATGTCGTATGGACCGAAGACGGATGAGCTCGTGAACCTCCTGGAGGCTGAGCACCTCACGATACGGCCGAACGAACTTTCTCTTGCTATTTTCCAGAAGATGTGGCAGAATCTCACTACCCGCTATGATGATGAGTCTGATCGACTCAAGCAGAGGAACTCCTATATCAAAAAAGAGCTCCGTCATAGTCTCGAAACTCTCTAACTCTCATACTATATGGACTGGAAGACACTCACAGCAAAAGCACAACCATGGATCGATAAAACGAAGCCATGGATCGATAAAACGAAGCCACTCGTCGAAAAGGCAAAAACCTATGGATCGAGTGCTGTCTCTCTGGTCGCGAAGCAGATCGAAGCGACTCCGATGTTCCTCACGACCGAAGAGGCATATACCAACCACATCACCGCACGACGCTCTATCCTGATCGCCTATGATAGCCGAGATCCTCTGAGTGAGTCCATCCGCCTCATGATGCCGATCTGGGCAACACAGGCATGGACGGATGCAGCAGAACTGAAGTATATCGAGATATCAGGCAACGAGGAACTCGCCCGTAACCTCCACATAGTCGGTCCACTCGAGATGCGTATCTCCTACATCGGTGATGAGTATGCCCGTCTGCATACTGAGACTGAGGTATCGAACTGGTGGAAGGCACGATGTTATCGCAAAAATACTGAAACGGTCGCACAAGAACCCGAAGAAGCAACTCAGACCGATCCACTCGCATGAGTCCAACCTACGAAGAAGTAAGATATAGTATACTTTTTACTTGTAACTCTCATACTCTATGACTATCACTCCCCTCGAACTCCTCTACATCGCACTCACGATCGCAACCATATCACTCACCATCCCACTCTCGATGATCCTCTGGCGGACCTATCGGATGATGGACCGTGTCGAGGATATCCTCGCCTTCGTAGACCGTATCGTCGGTTATGGGAAGGAGATCGAGAAGATCCCGATGGCGATCATCGAGAAGATCATGGGGAAGTAATTCAAAAATCCCTCCTGAACACTCGGGAGGGATTTTTTTGATTTTTCGGAGCTTTGCCTCTGATTTCTTTTTTGCTTCTTTCTTTTTGTGAATTTCGTAGTACCAATTGCTTCTTCCGTTATGTTGAATTTTGACTATCTGTCAGCGAATATTTTCGTAAAAATTCCGAACGTTTCTTAGTCTTTGGAATTTTAGAAAATGAGCTGGAAACAGATAGCAAAATGAGGCATGGAAGATCTGGAAGGCTTTTTTGGAGATTATCTGGCGAGAAACGAGCCCGATAAGATCCTATGCAGAGCTGTTACTTTTTGCCAAAAAGTAAGGGGAATGGGTTCTAGGAACCTGGATTGCTTCACCCCAAGGGTACTTCTCCCCCAGGAGGACTTCCATACTTCGCAAGGGGCGCAGCTTCGCAAAGGGGCGCGACCTCGCGGGTGGCGGGATCTTTATTTTTGCTTCAGACTCGTATCGATAGACTGGAGTGTCCTCTCCATACGTTCGAAATTAGATCGATAGTTCGTCGCCTCAGTATACTTGGAGAACTCTGCCTGAACCTGATGTATATATGGCTCGATGCGTGATCCGATAAGTGGCAGATCGATGAGGAGTGAGAGTGTCCAACCGATGAGCGCGATGACGATAGTGACACCCACGAGCGCACCGAACCCACGTGCGACCCCGGCGACGAAGTTGGGCCAGAGCATCTTCCATGGGGATCTGATATACTCCATGAACTCATCGAGACCAGTGGACTCGATCGCATCGATGAGTCACTCGATCTTGAGGATCTCTGATTGACTGAGAGACTCGATCGTCCTCTCTTTTTTGGTACGCATTTTCTTGATCTGTGTTTGTTCAGTGACACTTTTTTCCATATATATTGGGATTATATAGTGATTCTATACAAAGGGGTGAAAATCGCAAATGAGAAAATATTTGCAAATAATAGAAAACTCCTATAATTATGCATAGAAAAAGTACTGTTGATTTCCAACGTTCTACTTTATACTTTATACTCTTTACTCTTCCTTCCTTTGGACCCCAATCAAATATTAATTTTTATAGGACTTATTATACTTTCAGCTTTCTTTTCAGGCACAGAGATTGCATTTTTGAATATATCCAAACATACAGTTCAGGGACTCTTACGAGATAAACGGTTCGGTGCAAAGTCACTCGAAATTGTAAAATCTGATATGGATAAGCTCCTTATTACTGTGATGATCGGGAATAATCTCGTCAATGTTGGAGCATCTGCTCTGGGGACACTTGCGAGTCTCTCCCTAGCAAAATCCCTCTCACTTCCTGATGAGTATGGAATACTGATAGCAACAGGAGCCGTTACGATGATAATCTTATTATTCGGTGATATCACACCGAAGACTATATTTGCTCGTTATAGTGCCCCGATTGCACTCGTCGTTGCTCCGATATATAGAGTCCTGATTCCTCTATTTTGGCCACTTTCCTTCTTTCTCAACATATTTGTGAAGTTTGTAGCAAATCTGCTTGGCAATGGCGACTATGTGACGAAGATTACGGCATCTGAAGTTGAAGCTTTTATCGATATGTCTCATGAAGGTGGTGCGGTGGAGGAGGACGAGCGTCGCCAGATCAAGAATCTCCTCTCTCTCCCAGATATGACCGCTGAGAGCGTCATGACGCCACGAGTCAACGTGGAGTTCATCGATATCGATATGTCCGTCGACTCTGTCTGTGAGATGATGATGCAGGCGTCACACTCACGGTTCCCGATCACAGGTGAGAACACGGACGACGTCGAGTACGTGATCACGTTCCGTGAAGCGTTCAAGTTGCAACGCGAGTGACACGGAGATGCGACCATCAGATCGCTCGCCCTCGAGAAGATCATGAAGATCCCCCTCACACAGCCACTCGATGACCTCTTCGAGAAGTTCCAGAAGTCTCGCCGTCATATCGCACTCGTCCTCGACGAACACGGAGGAACTGCTGGTATCATCACGATGGAGGATGTCATGGAAGAGGTATTCGGCGATATCAAGGACGAGAAGGACAAAGAAGATATCTACATGCGCAAGAACTGAGCCAACAAGATAGAGGCTATCGGTACCGTCCTCATCGACGATATCCTCGAAGAGTTCAACGTACACCCTACAGATATCGGACTCCCAGAGGAGTACAATAGCGAACCACTCTCCTATGTCATCCTCTCAGAAGAAGAAGAGTTCCCAGCAGTTGGTACGATAGTCACCTTCTCCCATGAGTGACTCTCGCTCACCCTCCGAGTCATGGAGAGCTATGACAACGTGATCGGCAAGGTAGAGTGCATATACACTGCAGACAAGGAGTAGTATTTTACTTTACAAACTGATATTAAAAAATGAATTCTCAACAGGATTCATTTTTTAATTTGCTTTTACTAAAAAATAACTTATCATATATAAATAATAATCTCTGCAATCCGCCACCCTCAAGTGCAACACTTGAGGGTTTTTTGTGCCCCGTTGTGTATAGTAGTTATTTGAGAGTATACTAAATTGGTCTGGTAGTGCAAGGATATGTATCGAAAGTATGAAAGAATGAGTTATTTTCTTTC
>JANOIH010000016.1:0-17319 GCA_031407385.1 Candidatus Altimarinota bacterium
CTGATGACTAGAACATTTTCCACATCGTTTTCTATAGGTTTTCGTTGTACTTTTATTCATCTGATTAAAAGATAAGGAGTATTTGGCTCTATTATGCCAAATACTCCTATTTTTAGCCACACACTATTTTCTAATATACCAAAAATATGAGTCACACTTGCATGAGTATGTTGAGCATAGTTTTTGATAAAGTATAGAATCTTTAATATTCCCATCCTTAGGTTTTGTCCTGAGTCTTAGATTTTTCCCAATACTCAATGACGAACTCAGCTCGCTCATCGGTATCTATGAGGTCGAAGTCGCGCTCGAAGTCCGAGAAGAAGGCATCGGCACCATCGACATCCATCCGCACCCGTGAGAGTATGACCGTATCTGTGAGTCACTTACGGAAGAACTCATCATATATCTGAGATCCTCAGCAGATGAAGGCTTTTAGCTCGCCTCTCGTATCCAGGTACTCAATCAGCTCGTCGATATCAGTGAACGATGTCACTCACTCATGTATGAACTGACTGCGTGAGAGGACGATATTCTCACGGCCTGGGAGTGGACGACCAATAGACTCATAGGTTTTGCGCCCCATGATGATAGGACAACCGAGAGTCGTCTCCTTAAAGTGAGCAAAGTCCTCTGGGATATACCAGGGGATCTTCCCATCTCGACCGATGGCACGATTCGTCGATATAGCTGCTATGGCGATGAGTTGAGTTTTGTGAGTTTTTGTCATTGCGAGGAACGAAGCAATCCATGCTCCGATGTTTTAGATTATATTTTTTTATCCTACGAATGCAAAAATATCTACTTCTTCAGTCCCCCCATAGCGAGCACAAATAGTCCACATGTTATCCCAGAGGCTACGAGGAATGGGAGTGAGTGTCCCATCGCATAGAGTGTCCCGACGGCGAATGGCCCGATGATATTGGCGATCGAGATCACAGAGGTGTTGTACCCCATGACTTTGCCGACCTCCTTTCCGGCCTTGCTCGCTACAAGTGAGTTGATCGCTGGCTGGAACGATCCCATCCCGATGGGAAATAGTGCGATGATCGCATAGAGGAGGACCACATCACGGTTCATCGCAAAGAGAAACATCGTCACTCCTATGAGAGCAAGCGATGCCTGGAGCATCTGTGTGTCGGTGAGATAGGCTCTGACATAGCGGATAAGTCCACCCTGGTATATGATCGCCACGAGTCCTACGACTGAGAGTGTATATCCGATCTGGTTCGCAGTGAAGCCGAACACATCCCGATAGAACTGGCTCGATCCGGTCTGGATACCCGAGAACGCGAGTGCTCCACCGAACGAGAGTATGAATAGTATGATCATAGTCCGTGAGAAGTGGAACGGCACATGATCAGCATGCATCTCGATCTCATGCCGTACAGGTTCCCTGAGGACGACGAGGATGAGGATCAGGTTCACAGTGATGGCGACGATACACGCAACTATAACATACTCTATTCCCCACCGAGAGAGGAGTCCACCGATCGCAGGTCCAATGAGAAAAGCCAGGCCGAAGGCAGCTCCGATCATCCCCATATTTTTGGTTTTGTTCGCGGGTGTCGAGATATCTGATATATAGGCGAGTACGACTGGGAATCCTGCCCCACCGAGTCCCGAGACGAATCGGGCGATGAGGAATATGACAAAAAGAAAACCAATATCAGCTGAGATGATCCCAGATGACAGCGAGAGCCATAGTATGATATATCCGAGCAGGTTGAATGCTGTCGTCACAGAGAGTAGGTTCTTGCGACCATAGGTATCTGAGAGCCTACCGAATACGAGTCCTCAGGCGAACATCCCGATCGAGTAGACTCCTTGTGAATACGGGTTCCATGCCTCCGAGACACCGAAGTGAGCGATGATATCTGGGAGTACTGGTATGAGGATACCGATACCGAGGATATCGAGGAAGGCGGTGGCGAGGATAAGGAGCATGAGTAAGGAAAAAGGTAATAACTAAAAGATAAAAATGAGAGTCAGAGTATACCCACTTCCCTCCCCTTTTCAACCCACAAGCACACCGATATATTGACAAGATATAGAATAGTTGAAAAATAATTTGACTTTTTCATTATAAAGGAGTAAAATATTTACGTTGAATTTATAATTTTACTTTTCTTACATGAACGCTCAGAAATCCCAAGATATATCTAATCCAAGCAGTGTATCCCGCACTAAGACTGCACAATCCTGAGCACTCGAATCTATTAAAGATGCCTGAAGGAGAGCTGGTTATGTTTTGAATCCTGATAATCCAGGAGACTTAGCCTTAAATTGGCACACAAAAAATCTCAATAAAGCACCTGTGACACAAATTAGTAATTTTAGTGGAATAGAATTTCCACTAAAAACTGAAATAATGAATAGAGATGCTCGTATCATGAGACAATATCAATTAGATGACATGCTTATTTCAATATCATTTGGTGGACCAGATGGGATGTCTTTGTCTGTAGATGTTTCTCTTTCTGATACAGCAAATGAAACAGTCTTGCATGCAGGCTATGACCGATCTGAATGGGGAAAGCCCAATACACAAGATGAGGCGAGAACTATGAGTATTCCTGAATTAGAGGCTTGGCAATCTAGATTCCGACAAATGAAAAAGGGTACACGGAAATATAAATTAGAAGACTTATAAAAAACCCTCCAGAAATTGATCCGACCCCCAAAAAATGGAAACGAAATAAAACCCCGTTTCCATTTTTTATTTCCTATCTCACTTTTCTTCCCTTTCGTTCTCTCCATTTCCTCTTGATGGTATTCCATATTCCCTCGTGTTCTGCCACATATATCTCATAGTAGATCCCCTTCACCACGAAGAGTGTGAGTACTGATGCTGCGAAAACACCGAATATGATAGTGAATCCCATACCCGCCCAGAACTTGTCTCTGAGTGCTATCGGGAGGATACCGAGTACTGTCGTCACGGTCGTGAGTGTCATCGGTTCCAGACGAGATGATCCTGCCTCGACGAGTGCTGTGAATCCGTTCATCCCTTTTTGTAGATTCTGATTGATGGCGTCGATGAGGATGATCCCATGGTTGACCGCGATCCCCGTGAAAGCTATGAATCCGATACCAAATGGCATAGAGAACTGGTTGCCTGTCGCGAGGAGTCCGAGCATCACGAACGGGAGGGCCATCACGACTGAGTAGAGTATGACTGCTGGCTGAGAAAAGCTATTGAATTGGAGGGTGAGAATGGCGAATATGACCATCACCGCGATGAAGAACGCTGACACCACTGCCATGATGAGCTCTGCATTGGCGTCGTTTTCTCCTCCTGCCTTGTATGATATCCCCGCTGGGAACTGATATGTGCTCGCGTATGTGACGAACGCTGCCTGACTCGATACCGTATCAACTCCTGGATCGAGATCTGCCTCGACTGCGATCTGGACTTTGCCATCTTCTCGGTTCACCGAAGCGATCGCGTTCTGCGTCCTAGTATCGACGAAGTTGCCGACGGTATAGGTCGTCGGTCACACAGTGAACGGGATCGAGAGGATATCTTCCATACGCGACTCCTTCTGGAAGGTATCGGTCTTGAGGATGATACTCATATCTTCGCCGTTGTCCTCGATACTTCCGACAGTGACACCATTCATACTCGTCGAGATCGCTTGATAGATAACCGATGATGGGATATTATAGAGAGCGAGGAGATCTTTTTTGAGTGTGAATACGAACTGCCCAGGAGTATCCTGAGATGATACGGTGACATTTTTGGTACCGGGGATAGTTTTGAGATATTCGCGGAATTCTTTGGCGATCTGGATGAGTGCGGGGAGACTCCCTGCCTCGTCAGCGATCAGCTTGAGTCCGACAGCCTTCGATGATGGAGGTCATCACTCTTGGATCTTACTCGTGACTTTGAGTCATTTTTCTTCGAGTTTTGATAGACTCGCGAGCCATATCTTCTCGAGTTCGAATACGCTCTTTTGCCCGAGGGACTTGCGGATATTCCTCTTCGTCAGTTCGACTGATATGCTCGTCTGGTTGCCTGCAGTCGATATGCCGACATAGCGGATCTCCTCATATCCTCGGAAGGTGGCAGATACATCTCCGACGAGCTCACTCATAACCTCGGTACGGATACCGACGGGTCACTCGATGGCGAATGTTGTCAGATTGTTATCATCGCCCGGGAAGAGCTCGAACCCGACACGAGGAGCGAGGAATATGATCGACAGTATGAAAAGTATGAATGGAAAAAATATCGAAATCCGTCTCAAATAAGTGTGTTCCAAAAAGTTCCGCAGTACTCGCTTGTACCACTCGATACAGGCATGTATGACACGAGTTCGCAGAGGGGCCTCGCTGGTTGCTATCTTGGTCTTGCCCTCGCGTTCGAGCGAGAGGAGCTCATGCTCATCTGGAGTTGCATACTCGAGAGTCGTATCACTCTCGACATAGGTTTTGGATCGCCTCACAAAAAGGAGATAGAGAGCACTATTCACCGTGAGTGCGAGTACGAGACCTGATGCGAGTACACCAAAAATAGTGATCGGGATATAGGCGAGGAACTTACCCAGAATACCCGGTAAGAACATCATCGGAACGAACACGACGATCGTGACCGAGACTCCCGATATAACGGGTACGGCATACTCCCGCAGGGCGAGCATGATGGCGGTACGAGGATCGTATCCGATACGCAGTCTGGCACTCGCTCACTGGACAATCACGATGATGGTGTCGACCGCGATACCGAACGAGAGGATCAGTGAGAAGTTGGTAAGGAAGTTGAGCGTGAAGCCAAAATAATAGAGCAATATGAAGGTTGCTAAGAACGCGATAGGGAGTGTGAGTGTCGCAAAAAGTGAGTCCCGAAACCCCACGAAGAGATACATCGCTATGAATACGAGTATGAGTGTCGTGATCGCCTCCTTGGTGAGTTCACTATAGTCATCTCGGATCGTATCGGCGAGATCTGAGGTATAGAGATACTGCAGTCCTGCGAACTCTGGTGTCGAGAGCACCCGCTCGATCTCCACCTTCGCGGCATCACTCGCGGTGAATATATTGGCGGAGTCGTTCTTGTTGATGGTGAGTCCGATATATGGTGCACTCGTCCCCCCTGAGCCGACGATGACACGATTCTCGGTCGTACTCTTGTACTTGCGCTCTATCGTGGCGATATCCGCGAGTCGGATCTGTGATCCTCCTGGGAGAGCGATAGCAGTCGAGAGGAAGTCTGTGGATTTCTTGTTTTTGCCTTCGATACGGTAGTCATACTTCTTATCACCGAGGGCGTAGTTGCCGATCGGCTGATCTAGGTTCGCTGACCGGATCGTACTCGCGATACTCGGGAGTGTGAGTCCGAGAGATGCGAGCTTGTCCGCAGGGATGATGATCTCGACATCATAGCTCGTCTCATTGCCCCCTCCTCCACCGACAGGTCCTGTATCTGCACTCGCAGAGAGGTCGACACTCTCGATACCTGGGACGAGTTTGAGATACTTCTGTAGCTCTATCGCTCTGGCGACGAGTACTGACCGAGTCGCCTTCTCACTCGGATCATAGACAAAAACCGAAAATGCCCGACCCGTATCTGTCTTGATCTCAGTGATAGTAGGTGTCTTGGCATCGGCAGGGAGAGTGACAGTCCCTACTTTGTTGCGTACATCATCGAGTACATCTTTGACTGTAGCACTTGTTTTTACATTGACCATCACGCTCGATACACCGAGGGATGATCTGGTGGTGATCGTATCGATTCCCTTGATATCTTTGATATTTTTGTAGATCTTGTCGGTGATGAGCGAGTCCATGTCTTCAGGATTGGTACCTGGATAGACAGTCACGATGGATATGATACCGAGGTTGATTGACGGAGATGACTCCTTCGGTATCGCGAACGCAGCAAGCAGCCCCATCACCGTGACGAGCAGGACGATGAGATAGGAGATACGATACTTGCGAACCCAGAATCCGAGGAATCCTGATTCGACATGAGATCTGAGTTCGGTGAGGCGAGACATATACAATAATTAATAATTAACAATTCACAATTATAGTTTCTTTTTCTCTATTATTTGCTTGCTCGCATCATAGTTGCTCATATCAGTGAGGATGATTTGAGTGCCATCTGCGAGTGATGAAAGTACCTCGATAGTATCTCCGAGCGTCTGTCCGATCTTCACAGATTGTCTGACAACACCTGTAGATGTATAGATCTGTATCTCTCATTCACCTTCTGCGATGATCGATATAGCATCGAGTGGGAGCGTGAGAGCAATGTTTGACCCAGTATCATTTTTTGGCACAAATGATATCGTCGCACTCTCACCTATGTAGGGTCCACCATCAGCTATCGCAATACGGATAGTGGAGAGGAGATTGGCGTTGGCAACTGTCGAGAGAGCCGTGATCGTGCCCGTGAGAGTCCTCTCTGCGACGAACACTCATCCGCTATCTCCGATAGAGAGAGATGCTACCAGTGATGGTGCTACATCGATGATGATCTGGGGCTGGCGACTCGTGAACTCGGCGATCTGAGACCCGACACTGACTGATTGTCCGACACTCGCTATAACTCGAGATATGACTCCATCGACTGGAGCAGTGACTCGGAGTTTGCTCGCATCTCGCTCTGCTTGCTGGAGTGCGATTTTCGCATTTTCCCTGTTGGCGTCGAGTTGTATGAGAGTAGCTCATTTGAGGGCTTGAGCGGTATCGTATGATTTTTTGGCTTGTTCAAAATTGAGCCGAGCATTCTCGATTTTGTCCTTGAGATCTATTCTTGTATTCTCATAGGTGATACGGATATCATTGTTTGCATTTAGGATAGTTGTCTCTTCTGCAGTGAGAGACCGAGAGAGGCTAGCGAGTGCGAGTTGGTTCGCAGTTTCTGTGTTTTTGTATCATTTGAAAAATGTCAACGTCCCAGCTCTCCATCCGTTGTATCCTCACTCGGCTGCCTGGATAGTACTTCTCTGTCCATTCCATGATGCAACCCAGCCCGAGAGGAGTTCTCCAGGGAGTCCGCCACCGATGACACTATTTTGGAGCATGAATAACATTGCATCAGCGAGTTTGCGTGATTGGTCATAGCTCTTGGATATGAGGTCAAAGTCTGCAACAGGATCTGTGATATTGATGATTTTTGATTTCTCTATCTTGGCCCTTAGATCTCCTCGAATAGAATAGGTTGTATTCCACTCGTTATTCGCGAGTGCTCGTGAGTCACCGACTCGAGTTCCGAGATATGGTTCCCAAGCGTCGTTCGCATATTCGAAATTGGTCGTGATACCGAGGATCTTGTCTGCTTCATAGAGCATAGACGTCATAATTCTCTCGGCATCTCCGAGATAGGTTTTATAGCTCTCATTATAGGTATCGAGCGTTTTGGAGTTCGTATTGACGAGAGTATCGTAGGCGAGTGCATTTTTCCCTGTGAGGGTCTCATATGTCTGACGGGCTCGCTCATAGCCGATACGAGCAGCATCGATCGATTGCATGAGGTTGATACGAGTAGTTTCGATACTTGCATTCTGGACTTTGAGCGTGTTGAGTGCCTGAGAATACCGGAGATCGTAGTTATTCTGAGTATCTTTGAGTGTCGCGATCACAGCTCCTGCCTTGACGGCCTGTCACTCTCGAACTGAGAGCTTCGATATTTCTCAGGCTCATTGTGCCGATAGTGTGAGTGACGAGCTCGCAGTGATACGACCAGTTTTCTCGATTGTGACTCCTGTTTGGGACTGTCAGATGGTATAGGTTTCTACGATAAACGGAGTCTTGACCACTACAGGATCTACTACAACAGTACTACCACAACTGGTGAGTGTGAGAGTTGAGAGGAGTATGATTGTGATAATTGATTTCATTGGATATGTCTTATATAGTGTAGAACCGAGAACACCCCCATATAGTATAGAGGAGTTGTCAGATGAATAGGATGATATTGTCGATCAGATTAGTTCGCAATATTGCATTCCGCCTTGAGGAGATTGATGAAGTCGCCCATATCTTCTGCCTTGATGAATCAGACGAATTTGCCATATTTGGTCATCGACATGAGAGTATCTCACTCGACGATACCGAGCATATCACGGACATCCTTGGGGATGACGATCTGTCACTTGGTTCCTACGGTTACTGATCCGTGCATCTTGACGCCGACTGCAGCCTTTGCTGGTAATTCTTTTTTGGAACCGAACATATTAAAAAAGTTAGAAAAGTAATACAAAACCCATTATATATACTTTTCTCTATGATACAAATTGATCTCAAAAAATCCTCTTGATTTCTTCATCATTTCATTATAATGACGATATCCTAAAACTAAAACTATGCAATTTTTCAAAAGAATCTTTTTTTTCCTCCTAACCAATATGGCGGTGCTCGCACTCCTCTCGGTCGTGATGATGGTGGTGAATTATTTTTTCCCAGGGATACTCTCTGTAGGTGGCGGCATGGGACAACTCCTGATCTATGCTCTTGTTATCGGTTTTGGTGGTGCGATCATCTCACTCCTGATCTCTCGCTGGAGTGCCAAGCGAGCCTACTCTATAGTACTCTTCGATGCTCAGACTGCCAGTCGAGATACTCAGTTCCAGATCGTCTGGTCTACGGTCGAGCGGATTGCTCAGATGCATCAGATCACCATGCCAGAGGTCGGATACTATGAGTCTGCAGAGCCCAATGCATTCGCAACGGGTGCAAGCAAGAACAAGTCTCTCGTTGCAGTGTCGACAGGACTCCTAGATCAAATGCAAAAAAATGAAATCGAAGGCGTTGTCTGACATGAGATGGCACATATCCTCAATGGTGATATGGTGACACTGACTCTCCTCCAATGAGTGATGAATACATTTGTCGTATTCTTCTCACATATTGCAGCCCGACTTGTAGCTGGAGCGATAGCAAAGGATAATGAGACAATAGGTAATCTCGCTTACATGGGTATATCTCTCGGATTCCAGCTCGTATTCGGAGCTCTGGCATCACTCGTAGTGATGTGGTTCTCTCGGACTCGAGAGTATCGAGCGGATCTCGGTGGAGCACAGTTCACCTCTCGATCGAGTATGGTGGCAGGACTGAAGCGACTCCAACAGATGAAAAACGTGACACCAACACAACATCCAGATGGCAATCTCACCGCATTTATGATCACTGAGCAGGATTCATTCTGGTCTACACATCCATCATTGGATAATCGTATCCGAGCCCTCGAGGAGAACTACCAACTCGCATAGCATATTCCTCCTAGGTTATTCTAGGAGGAATTTTTGATTGGATATAGAGTGTTTCTTAGTATTTACTATTTTCTTATGTCTACAGCAGATACGATGTGTCAGCGATGCGATGGACTCTGTTGTCGGGTATATGATATATTCGATCAGGCAACTGGGAAACTCGTGAAGCGAGCCTGAGAGAAGTGCGGATATCTCGATAGTGCCAATCGATGCCGCATACACAAAAAGTGGGATAATCATGCTGGATTTCGTGATTCTTGTGAAGTCTATGACTGCATGGAAGGTGGTCCGATCGTGACGATATTTGCGCGACGTATACCAGAGGATACTCCGATGAAGTTCGCTATCATCTCCTCACTTCTCGAGTCTATCCGACTGCGTATCATCGAGAGTCCAGATTCTCGATCTGCCATCCTCCAATACGTAGCGGAACTCCTCATGCACATCCGCATCGATGCTGCCCTGATGCTCTCTGTGAAGGTGGCACGGGTCAAGATAGAGCAATGGAAGAGCTAGGGTTATCCCTTCTGAGAGAAGTATTCTCTTGCTTTCTTATTATCCGCTCGTTGCTTTGATCCTCGACCTTCAGGGGAGAAAAACTTTCCTGGATAGACGTGAACTCATGCATTTCTGACGTATCATACTTTTCATACTGATTCCAGAGCAAAGGATAAGAGGAGGTCTTCTGCACTATAGTGAAGCCCGAGTTCCTGTTGTATACGACCGAGACTTCTGAGTCATCCGATCTGCTCGTAGGCACTCCGTCTGCATGCAAAGTTCGCTCCCCAGAAGAAATAACGAAAAAAATACCGAAGCGGAAAATACGCAATCAGGGAAAAGAAAAATGAATCGAGATCACCTCGCCAGTTGTCATAGAACAATACTCGACCTCATACAGCAACGATATCTCTATTCTCAAAAAATGGCTTAGTGATATTCTCAATCCAATATCTATCTGCAACACCGTCGCCATCGATACAGGCGACGATCTCATGGCTCACTTCATCGAATCCTCTGAGCCGCGCCCAATATGGTCACTTCCCTTCTGTATGATGTTCGATAACTCGCACTCCTGTATAGTTTTTTGCTATCTGCAGAGTTCTATCGGTCGAGTTATGGACGATGAGGATGATCTCGTCTGGCTGTTGCGACTGTACGAGAACCGACTCGATACACTCTCCGATATGAGATTCTTCATTGTGAGCGATGATGAGAACTGAAGTTTTCATTTTTATATTAGGATTGTGTCAGTATCTCATGTCCTGTCTCGGTCACGAGGATCGTATGTTCCCACTGTGCTGAGAGAGAGCCATCCTTGGTTCGCACGGTCCAGTTATCACGATCGAGCTTGGTCGCGAACTTACCTGAGTTGATCATCGGCTCTATGGTGAATATCATCCCTGGCTGCATCTTCGGTCCACTATTGCGATCTGCCTTGTGATAGACATAGGGTTCCTCATGGAACTGTACACCAACACCATGACCTGTGTACTCACGGACGACCGAGCATCACTCTGCCTCTGCATACTTGGCGATCTCGTACCCTATATTACCAAAGAAGTTCCCTGGTCGCACTTGAGCAATCCCGATCTCCCATGATTTCTTCGCGATAGCGATGATATTTTTTGCCTTGTCACTCACTTCTCCGACCGTATACATACGACTCGCATCACCAAAATATCCATCCACGATAGTCGTGACATCGATATTGAGAATATCACCATCCTTGAGAACCTCATCCGTACGTGGGACTCCATGACACACGACATCGTTGAGTGATATACAAGTACAGCGAGTATAGGCGGTTGCACCCTTGCCCCACTTATTGTTCCCGAGGTAGTCGATACATGCTGACGTCCCCCCGTTCGAGAGGATATATGTGTTCATGATATTATCGAGTTCGAGCGTTGTTACACCTGCCTTCACATAGGTTCCGATCATATCGAGTGTATGTGATGTGAGCTTGCTTGCCTTGCGGATGCCTGCGATCTGTTCTGTGGTTTTTATTAGTATTTTCATGGGAAGGTAATATAGAGACGATATACAAAGATGGAACTATCCGACGACTTCACGAGGCTTCGATCCATCCGCAGGACCCACTATCCCCATAGACTCGAGGACATCGACGACACGAGCGGCGCGACCATATCCGAGCTTCAGGTGGCGTTGGAGCATAGATGTAGAGCACTTCCCTGATGAGCGCACGAGTAGTATCGCTTCTTCTATCACCTTCGGATCCTCATCGCCATACATATCACCACTCGCAGAGCCCTCATAGTTCCCACGATCTCCATCCACGATCGTAGAGTCATAGATATCCTCTAGCATCGCAGGATCGATCGTCCTCTTGATATGATTCACCACACGCTCGACCTCATCCGTCTCGACGAGGACTCACTGGAGACGATTGGTCGTCATCGCACCCGTCGGGAAGTAGAGCATATCTCCACGACCCAGCAGATCCTCAGCCCCGATCTGATCGAGGATCGTACGAGAGTCTACGTTCGACGCAACGGTAAATGCTACTCTCGAAGGTACGTTCGCCTTGATCAGTCCCGTGATGACGTCTACTGATGGACGCTGTGTCGCGAGGATGAGATGCAGTCCTGCAGCACGAGCCTTCTGTGCGATACGTGTGATCGATGACTCCACTTCCTTCTTGTTCCCGCTCATCATGAGATCCGCGAGCTCATCGATGATGATGACGATCACTGGCATGTGATCTTTTTTGTTGGATACTTTCGCGTTGTACTCATCCAGATTGCGTGCGTTCACTCACTTGAATATAGTGAGTCGCCTCTCCATCTCAGCGACACACCACTTCAGTGCGTTCAGTGCCTTGTCTGGTGAGTTGATCACTGGAGTGAGCAGATGTGGGATACCATCGTAGACACCGAGTTCCACTTGCTTCGGATCCACCATGATCATACGGAGTTCTGATGGAGTATTCTTATAGAGAAGTGACAGGATAAACCCGTTCATCCCCACAGATTTCCCAGATCCAGTCTGTCCTGCGATCAGGAGATGTGGCATCTTCGCGAGATCTCCGACGATGAAGTCTCCCTGGATATCCTTCCCGAGGGCGAGGGCGAGCTTGGACTTGTGCCCACGGAACACTATATCTTCGAGGACCTCCTTGACTCCTACGGTGTCACGCTTCTCGTTCGGCACTTCGATACCCACGAGACCCAGACCTGGGATCGGCGCTTGGATACGGATACTCTTCGCCTTCAGTGCGAGTGTGAGATCCTTCTTCAGTGCTTCGATCTTGGACAACCTCACTCCCTCAGAGGGCCTGAGTCGATACTGGATAACAGTCGGACCTACACACTCATCCTCCATCTCGACATCGATACCGAACTGGAGAAATGTCTTCTGTATCAGGAGTGACTTCTCCTCGATCTCATCTGGAGTCACTGTGTTGATATGTTGGACATCGTTGAGGAGTTGGAGCGATGGGAAGTCCCACGTCCCGAAGTCCACACTCTGAGTATGGTTCTTGGACTCGATCACCTTGCCTTCTGGAGTCTGGAGTGGGACCTTCTTCGTCATAGTATCCGTCTTACCCCCTCAGAACATATTCTTCAGGAGCACAGCTCACTTCGGTTCATGAGCAGGAGTCTCAGTCTTTTTTCACTTGTGCAGTTCTGCGATCTTGCGTTCGAGTTCTTCGGTCTTCTTGCGGTAGATGTCTTCTGTTTTACTCTTCTTCACTGGCACATCATCCTCATCATCATCTGCTGGGAGGATCGCCTCGCGCAGGCGCGACATAGACGGCACTGAGTCCCGCACCCGAGACAGGATCGTCCGATACGAGATACGGAGAGTCAGGTAGAGCGATGCAAAAAATAACACAATCAGAAAAAGAAATCCACTCGACGGCCCGAGCCACTTCGCGAGGACCGTATAGATGTCAAAAAACCCTATCACTTCCTTGGCATACCAGCCCACGAGCGACGTCACCGCGATATAGAAGAGGAGGATCCCCACGAATCGAGCCATCGACCAACTCGCCTGCTTCACGAGGATCATCATCCCGAGTGCTATGAGGATCGGAGGTGCGATGAACCGATAATAGTCACCGAACAGGACGATCCCACCACGAGCGAGATACGAACCGAACACACTTGTCTCCTTCGTCGAGAGGAACATGAGTACTCAGAGTGTGACGAGGATCCCTCCAGCGATGATATTTTTCAGTTCGTACGTCCAGAATGTATGATGCGTTGTAGATTTTTTGCGAGCCATGCGCGCATTATATGTAAAGTGGAGCTCTATGCAAAAGGAAAAGTAAAATATATTCGACGAGAAAAACAGAAAAAGTCTTGACAAGAGATAGAAATAGTTATAATAAAAAAACTTATGCTAACATTTTCACATATACCCGTTCACTCTCGCAACCTTACTAAAGGCAAAACCCCGAGACTAGACTGAGCGAGGTTAACTGACACAATAAAATGGATCCTTCAAGACTGACTCAATGGAACACTCACAGTAGATGAGTCAAGAAAATATGGACGGTTCTTCTCTGCGGCAATCGAAATTTGCTGAGTATGAGATGATGAGGAGTCAGGAGGCCATGTATCGAGCATTGAAATAATGAAACATTTTCAGGAATTAGCAAAACTCTATCTTTCATTATGTATTAATGACCATCTCGAAATAGATAGGTTATCAAAACAACAATGGTTAGAAACTCTTGAATATTGAGATACTAGGGTATCAGTATGAGAAAAGCACTTTTATACAACTATTCAGAATATGCACGGTGACGTCTCATTGACGCAGTATCCTATTATTGATAACCTCCAGTGAGACCTATTCTGAAAGGAGTGGATTGATGTAAGTGAGGCTAGATGAGATTCTATCTATTGTTACCAAGAAACACTCTTACTGGTCACAGCTTTACTAAAAGTATTTAAACTTGCATGATGAAATATAATAGAATTAGAAAAAATATTAGCAGAACTAGAGAATCAGAGCGTTAGAACCGTACACGCTACTGATAGCGGAACAAAAGAAGATTGAGTCAATTTAGCTCTTTGAATATTAAACAAAGATCAAGTTCAACCAAAATACCTATGAATTCACATATACTCTCGCTTTAATTCTGGCCATCAAGCTGCTTTCAATCCAGAAACAAAGGAACTAGAATTCTGGGTAGTTAAAAGGAATGAATGAGAATTTATAGAAACTAGGATAATGAGTATACCAAGTATAGATATTCCAAATCTACTAAAGGATTTGAGTATACTAGCTTGAAGAAGTTGAAACTGACCAAGAATACTCATACAAGAATCTATTAAGCAGAAATAAATATTAATCCCATACATCGTGGGATTTTTTCTTGATTTTTCTGCCTTTTTCCATACAGTTCAGGAGTCAAAAATCTGGAGAGGTCGCATAGTGGCCTAGTGCACACCCTTGGAAAGGGTGCGTGGGGAAACTCACCGGGAGTTCGAATCTCCCTCTCTCCGCCATTTTCTCCGCCACATTCCTTATTTTTCTGGAGAGGTCGCATAGCGGCAGTCGTTCCCACCCATTGGCAAGGGTTCGTATCGCAAGTCACCGGGCTTCGATCTCCTCGCGTCTCCGCCATTCTAACTTTCATATATGATAAAGACTCTCACCAAACTCGCACAGAAGCCGACAGATAAAAATATTCGCATCACTCGCGTGGTTTTTGCACTCGTACTTGCTCTGGTCATCTACTTCGGCTATGATGTCACTGCTGTGAACTGGGGACTACCTACAGAACTCAAGTATGGATTCTATCTCTTCCCTGTTATCGGACTGATACGTGGAGCCTTCGATCCGGGGATCATGAACAAGCGAGCCTGGAAGTGGACGATCACCGCACTTGGAGCTGTCATGCTCCTCTTATCTCTCCTCCTCATCGATGACATCAGTCCTACCTCTCAGGCAACCATAGCACCAGCCACAACCGTATCAGGTGAGGCTCAGGGTGTCGATATATCGACTCTGATCACAGATAACTCATCTACAGATACGGCGTTCTCCCTCTCGACAGACAACTGGTTCGGCTTTTTCGGACCGATCCTGATGATCATGGGATTCCTACTCAATGGGAAGAATATCACTACCAAGAACGAGCGATATGGTGAAGTGATCAAGAAGATACGAGTATAATGGTCTCCTTTTTGTCATTCCGTTAGGAATCCCTTTCAAGCTCATCTTATGAGAAATAAACTCTCTCTTTCGCATAAGTAAAGGAAAAAAGGGATCTCTACGAGATGACAAACAAAAGAAACACAGAAAACGCACCAAAATGAGTGCTCTTTTTTTGACAAAAAAAATAATACCTGCTACTATGCTTATGTCTACTTCGTGAGTACGGTATCCTTCATATACCACACAAACAAATACACATACTGTTTTGTACATTTTATACAAATCGTTCACATCATAAAGATGGAACACCCAATACACGAGCTGGTCATCCTCAATCAACAGACCAAAACGCAGTAGACCATAGATTTTCTCAATATGAAGATAAGAGAAAATAATAAAAATCCCCACTCTCGGCTCAAAATTTACTTTTTATAGCCAATCATGAGAATAGGGATTTTTTTATAGATCCTTGGGATCTACTTTTTTACATAACTGATCCTTGGGAATAATTGAATCTATTGGTATTGGGTAAGCTTCTGTATCATCTGCTATCCAATGAGACTTGCTGAGTTTAGGAAAAGTGCTAATCATGCGCGTCCAGTCACGATATCGAATATTTGTACTATCATACTGATCTATGCGTTGTACCTGATCTCAAGTATCAGCTCCTAATTTTTTATTCTCTGGTAAAAGCAGGTATCTTGCAGGACGCCACTCTCCATCTCCAAGTTGCCTTCTTTTTGGTATTGATTCAGATGTTTTGCACTCTAGTAATATATGTGTTCCTTGGGTAACTCACTTAACGATCATACTATATCTCTCAATACCTAGTGCATTTTTTCTCTCAAAGTCTGACTGTATTTTATCTGGACTAGGTCCACAACCAACCAAAGCAGTAGATATAGCTAAAGCCGCGGGAGTAAGCGTATGAAATTTCATTTGACTTAAAATTTATATAGTAAATTACCACTAAATATATATAAATATGTACACCTGTCAATTCTATTACGCCCCGAACTTGAACAACATCACATCTCCCACTCTCGGCTCAAAATTTACTTTTTATAGCCAATCATGAGAATGGGGATTTTTTATATATATTGAAAAATACTATTGATAAATAAAATTTTATAGGTAAAATAACATGATATGAAGTCACCCAACTCCGCTTCTCGTCAAAACCAGATACCTACATTCACGGAATTTTCAAGATTATATAGATCGGAAAACTCATTCTGGAATTATGCTTCAGCTGAAAGTTATAAGAGTTATTTCAAATAGTAAAAACCGCGAAGCAACTTCATCTCACGAATAATGTCACTCTTTCCCTGATCGACGTTATACGCTCATTAGTGGATATCCATATCTACTCATGATCATACCAGATATGAAGATGAACGTGACTAATTACTTCAGAAAAGTGACATGTAGTAACAAGTCATCATGTCCTTGAATGATTATGAGAGAAGACTTATTGAACGATGAGATTTGTAAGTCAGCGTACTTCACATGCTATCAATAAAGAATCTGTACGAACTTCTATATCAAATGATCTATCTGTTTTCCAAGTTTCTGGATTACCTAATCAACACGTAAACTTTTGTATAGAAGATTGAGATATCGCAATTTGAAATCGTGTAATCACAGTTTGATATCTAGGAAACAATAGTTGCCTTTACATAGGTAGCGGTAGAGTAGCGTACCCTATAGTACACTCTACTGAAGCTGGTGACTCAGAAGATTGGTTTGAAACCAGTGCAAAAGCATGAAAAGGTTGCAGTGGGTGAGTATTTCTTAATGCTGAAAACGGTAAAGTTATATGAATAATCGGTATATTAGAAAATAGTGTGTGGCTAAAAATAGGAGTATTTGGCATAATAGAGCCAAATACTCCTTATCTTTTAATCAGATGAATAAAAGTACAACGAAAACCTATAGAAAACGATGTGGAAAATGTTCTAGTCATCAGATC
>JANOIH010000017.1:0-5068 GCA_031407385.1 Candidatus Altimarinota bacterium
CTGATGACTAGAACATTTTCCACATCGTTTTCTATAGGTTTTCGGTGTACTTTTATTCATCTGGCTAAAAGATAAGGAGTATTTGGCTCTATTATGCCAAATACTCCTATTTTTAGCCACACACTATTTTCTAATATGCCACTTTTTATTTAAAGTACCTTAAAATAAAAAAACTCCACATTGCTGTGAAGTGTTTTATTATCTCCCTTGACCGTTTTAGATCTTATTTTATCCCTGAAGGCGACAATCGAACGAATAGGCCAACTCATCAAAGAGTCAACATACCAGCTCGTGTAGCGAGTCGAACACCATAAGTGACTATGGCACTCGCCCTGGGTTTGCAGTAATTTGTAGAGAAAAATACTGACCAGATGCACGAGAGAAGAGAGAACTATTGCCAGTATATCCGATATGGAGATATTGCAAGAGGAATCATATTGACCTTCTTCTCTGGAGTATCGCGATATGAGAAGTAGATTCTTATATTTTCTATGCTGGGTATGATTTTCTCTATGATCTGATCGGGTATGACAGAACATGGATCTCATGCCACTATAATAGTGAACTATTGGCTTCTTGTTCACGTCTTTTGCTCAGATAGTCGCGTCGCTGATAGTAGCTGAGTGCACTGAGAATAGAGAGGAAAAATACAAAAGATGGCAAACTCGATCCAGAAATATCATCATCAGGAACTCCGCTCGCATACGCGGTCGGGATCAGTGAGAGTGTTGGTGACTTTTGAGTTTTGGCGACTTTTGATCTTTTGGATTTCTTGGCTTTTTTTGGTTTTGTGATCTTTTCGACTTTTACGGAGAGGATCTGTGTCCAGAATATATCAGTCGACCCACTATATGAGGCAGATACGGTGACCTCATGTGCACCAGGGGAGAAGCTATGGGATCTTGGATTCTTGGAAGTGATGATATCTCAGTCATCGTATGTCCAAGTATAGAGTATACCCTTCTCAGCGCCCGAGAGAGTGAGGTTAAGTGAACAGGTTTTGGTTTTGGTACGACAGACGTATCCATCGTCTATTTCTATGAATTTGGACTTCTGGAGGGCGATACTCGGCGGATCGAAGAAGTCCATCTTCTTCAGCTTTTTCTTTTTCTTCTTTTTTTGTCATCCTGAGGTTTCTGAAGCTCAGGATCTCTCCTTTTTTATCTTCGTCTTTGTTTTTTCTTTTTCTTCCTCACTCTTCGGACCGAGAACATGCACGATGTATCGGATCTCATCGTAGTTCCCTGCCGAGTCGATCACCCTGAATATAATAGTATGATCTCAGATCGTATATTTCTGTGCTCCTGGATCTTTTGTGGTTTTGACTTCATTCTGACTGTATATCCAGAGATATCTCACCTTTCCTCACTCAGGATCATACGATCTCTCGGCAGTCAGATTGACCGCACAAGTCATCGTATAACAGTTGAACTCATTATCGTTTATCTGCTCATAGTATGACTTCTGTTTGCCATCGAAGTCGATGATTGCAACAGGTTTCGTGATATCTTTAACTATGTCTACTGGAGTGATATGCACAGGTGTTTTCACTGGGGCTACTATTGTTGTGATGTTTTGGATGATCTCGAGTGTTTTGGTTTCTTTTTGTCATGATGCTCGATGAGTCAGTGTGATCTCTATCGATCATGTTCCGATCGGATAGAGCTGAGGTGGATTGCATGAGTCGTATACTCCAGTACCATATGTTATCTGACAAGTGAAGTCCCGAGCATTGACCCCGCCAGTGAATATCGGATCGAGAGTGAAATTTACCCGACATGGGCTCGTGATACAGGTGAGTATATCTCCTGAGTTAGTCGTATTCGTATAGTTTTGCCATGTGGGTACGATCTGTGGGAAAGTAACTCAAGTGTGTGATTGCTGGAGTAGCAGATTGCCTACATCTGAAGTGACTCCAGTACTCGTTGCTCCAGTATGCATATCTACGATTCCTGCGTCTATCTCTCCTATCAGTCTGTCAATCTCTGCAATTATAGCACTATCAATCTGTACTACTCTAAATCTTACATCCCAATTCACCGTCTTCGATTGACTTGGATCTAGTTTGTTCGTGAGACGGAACGAAAAAGATGAATCGGCAGAGAAATAAAGTGTATTGGGATTGCAGGTCATGAACGTGCCTGTCGCAGTGATCACTTCGCAGATATAGTGCTTCGCGAGCAATCCTCCAGTGAATATAGGATCAAATGTCACATTGATGCGACATGGTTGATGCGATCCACAATCCCAGATTCCGCCTGTGAATATGGCATTGGTCGGTTCTTGGCGAGTTGGGAGGATATTTGGGAAGATAATACCAGACGAAGTGGATCCAGACGAAGACGAAGTGGTAACAGTATTGATGATTCATGGGTTTGTAGTAGTATCCTGAGGTACTATAGCTCACGATAGGGAATCTGTGGTACTGGTGACTAATACCGAATCTGCTATCACTGGAGGAGTGATAGATGCGGATCAGGATACTGTATCTGTCGTTGGTACTATGAGAGCCCCAGTTCCGTCGATCAGGATGGGCATAGTTGCCTCTGATATGATGACGCTCGCAGTTGTATCTGTTGCGGTATCCGTAGTTCCTGAGCTCGTAGGGAGACCATCAGACATCACTGTCCCAGTTCCTATCGTGCTCGTCCCTGTATTAACACCTCCATTACTCGTATCTATTGGGGTGAGTGACCCAGGTGCTTCGATCACGGTATCAGGGATGACTGAAGGAGTGGCAGTCTCGGTAGTGATCAAAAGGATACCAGAATCCACCATAATTGGAGCTATCGTAGTCGCTCCAGAGCTCACTGGATCCACAGTCGTGATCGCATCGATCATACCAGATGAGGTGGTCTCTGTGGCTGTGGTGTTCGATCCAGTAGCAACTATCCCTGTAGCTGTCGCACTGACTATCGGAGTAGGAACAACGCAGATCTCATCAACTACACTCAGATCCATTATAACGACTCCTTTTGTAGAGGTTTTGTATGTGTACTGATCTATGAGTACGCCATCTCATCTTCTCAGATAGAGAATCTCATCGACATTGTTGAGGATGATCTTCGAGGTGGGTCGTCCGATGTGATATGTATCATGCTTTTCTATGATGGTACCAGTGGCAAATCAATATTCCTTTGCACTCGCATCCGAGAGGATATATCCACTGATATCTACACTAACACATCCCGTATTGCGGATCTCGATGTACTCGAGATTGGTATCGTCAGCTGTATTGGGCAATATTGTCCAGAACTCCACACCGGCAAACGCTACAAATGGAAGTAAAAACAACAAAAATCCAGAAATGAGTATTTCTGTTTTTGATATACGATGTCTCATTGACGAATACATATCAGCTGCAAATAGAGATGCTACCTCTTTATTATACAACCAATTATTACTCAAATATTAATTTTTTTGAGATTTTTCAAAATTGCTTTTTTCACTCTTTTTGATATCCTATTTGCTCATAAATATATCTCTATGCACATCGCTATACTCACCTGATGAACATCCACAGAACGCGAAGTTGCCCTCCGCAGTGGAGCCAATATGGACGACTGGGTGCATGCAGGAGGACATACGAGCGATGTCTACGACTTCCCTACTGGACTCCCAGATTTTTTGCTAAAATACCAGACCTACGATCTCGTGATCCCGATGTTTCACGGAGTCTATGGTGAAGATGGGCAGATCTCAGCCTTCTTGGAGACACTTGGATGCCCATTCGCGTATTCATCTTTTATGGTGCATTCTTTTTGCATAGACAAGTACAGAACCAACCTCTTCGTCGCCCAGATCGGTGTCAAGATCCCAAGATCATACTATGTCGCTCGTGGCCACTATATAGAGAGGATGGAATCCCCTCTCGTCTGCTATCCCGTCATCGTGAAGCCGAACCGATGAGGCAGTTCGATCGCAACTGCAAAGGTCGACTCCCGAGCAGAACTCATAGCTGCACAACAATCGATCGTTGGTGATGATATCATCATCCAGGAGTGCATCGAGGGACGCGAGTTCACCGTCGGAGTCTACCGAGATGCGGATGGATATCATGCTCTCCCAATTGCTGAGATTATCACACAGGACGGAGTACTCTTCGACTATAGTGAGAAGTACGAAACTGACGGATACAACGAGGTCTTCGCAGAACTCCCAGATACACTCAGGCGATCTCTCGAACAACAGAGTACCCTCATCGCGTCAGCACTCACCTGTCGTGGTGTCGTCCGCATCGACTGGCGATATGACGGATCAGATCTCTACTTCCTGGAGGTCAACACGATCCCAGGATTCACCTCAGGTTCCCTCGTCCCGAAGATGTGGAAAAGATCTGGAAAAACGGAAGGAGAATTTGTGGAGATGCTAGCGAGTGAATCTTAGCGTCCAATTCGTCTCGCTGATTTTTTAACTTTTCATCAACCACTTCATTTGAAGCGTGGATTATTTGCGTTATTCTTGGCTACTACTAGGAGGTCTAATGGTACTCATTTTTGCTGTGCTTCTTGTATTTGAGTAGAACTTTTTCCTAGTTTTTTCTTTGATTTTGTGTTTGGTTTCGGTGTCAATATGGCATCTTTTCTTCATTGGATTAATTGCTTCACCTGATCTATGGCTTGTGATGTCAATCCCTGACACAATTCTTCTATATCAATAGTTGCTTGTTTTTCTGGATGATCATATTTTCCACAAAGTTGGAATACTCTTAATTGTGTTTTATTTACACAACCTTTTATAAGGGTCCTTATTTCTGTTTTTACCTTAGGAAGTAATGTTCAGAAAGTGGATTCTGGGATAGTTATTTTAACTGTCATATTTTATAAATCCTTATAAGATAACTAACTGGCTACGATCTACCATTACTTCCATGTGGAAATTTTGGTTGGAAAGAAAGAGCGAATCCATGAGGTACGTGTCATTTTCAATTTAATCCATCTGTCTAAATCCACCCCCTCTGGGGGTGGACCCACATAGGCTCTGCCACTGTAACCGTTGACTCGAAAAAAGGTTATGATATCCTAGACTTTGCAAAAAGACCCTAGAACTTACATCATAACCTTTTTTC
>JANOIH010000034.1:0-67371 GCA_031407385.1 Candidatus Altimarinota bacterium
GATCTGATGACTAGAACATTTTCCACATCGTTTTCTATAGGTTTTCGGTGTACTTTTATTCATCTGGCTAAAAGATAAGGAGTATTTGGCTCTATTATGCCAAATACTCCTATTTTTAGCCACACACTATTTTCTAATATGCCGAGAAACATACTGTTCCTATCCAATCATCCGATCCAGTATCACAGCCGTAGCGACACCAGCATTCAGTGACTCAGCGAGGCCGAATCGAGGGATCGTGATCTTATCCGTGATATATTGTTCCAGGTGTTCTCTGATTCCGTGTGACTCACTGCCGATGACGAGATACCCTCATGTAGGAGCGAACTTCTTGGTATGAGTACTCTCTCCATCGAGATAGGCACCATAGATTTTTAGGGAAGCTCCTTGAGAAAGGAGCTGCTGAGCTTGCGAAGCTGAGGATTGGTATTTTAGATGTTCTGAAATTGCCAATCCTCCGTCATTCGCTTTGCGAATGCCACCTCCTTTCTCAAGGAGGTTCGAGAAGTACTTCTCTAGGTCTCGATACTCGACATGCACACGAGTAAAAGATCCCATCGTCGCCATGAGTACCTTCGGATTGTAACAGTCAACCGTATCCAGCGAGCAGATAATATGCGAGATACCATACCAGTCAGCCGTACGGATGATCGTCCCGAGGTTGCCTGGATCGTTGATCCCATCGAGGATGAGAGTGAGAGTATCAGGATGTTGAAGTGTTGGAGTGTTGGAGTGTTGGCGCTCCCCTCTCTGCAGGAGAGGAGCTGGGGGTGAGGTGCGCATCCTCACGACCAAGAGTCCATCCCGATTAGAACTAAGTGTCGTGATACGTTCGAGTTCTCTCTCTGAGATGATAGCATGGGGGAATGTGAGTCACTCAGGTAGATCGAAGTCTGGAGTGAAAAATCCTTCCACAATATAGAAATCTGAGTCTAAGAATTCCATAATTCCCTTGCGACCTTCCACGAGAAAAAGACCAGCCTCTCGGCGGCCAGTTTTATCATGAAGATTCCTGATGGATTGGATCTGTGACTTGGTGAGCATAGATATTAGCGTACGCGGGTAAAAGAATCATAATGATCATCGGTGAAGTAGAGTTCGTCTCACTTCCCCTCTATGATACGGCGAGCTCCGCGATCAGACTCTCATGGAGTACGAACTGTCCACTCATGATAGTAGTTTTTTTCTTTTTGTACAGGGAGATGTTGTTCTAGATTCATGAACACAGCACCATCTTTATTGTATCGCGGAGTATTGGTCTCGATACGGTGGAGTGTCACTTGCACCTCAGTATCTGAGAGTATCTTCTCGACAGCGGTTCTAGCCTTCACTATAGTGCCCGAGAGAGTTGTTCTCCCTGAGTATGATTGGGATGGTTCTATGTGTGGGACAACAGATGCACTTCTTGGCATGAAAGAAAATGCCACTATACACATGAGCAAGAGGAGGCATACTCAGATGAGTTGGAGATATTTTTTCATGTCTATACATTTCAGTGCTTCCAATTATTACCTATTCCTTTTACCTATTACTTCCCCTGGTCCATAGCTACATTCGAGAGGCGATCTGCCTCCGTATTCTGTTCACGGAATACGTGGGTGAACGTGATTTTTCCTCACCAATTGGCGATATGTCCATGTATTTCTGTGTGGATCTTTTTGAGTTCGCTATTCTTGACCTTGTAGTTGCCCGCGAGCTGCTCGATCATGAGCTGACTATCTGCTCGCAGCTCGATCTCCGTCGCTCAGAGTTCGATCGCACGAGTGATCCCGAGGAGTCCTGCGGTATACTCAGCGATATTATTGGTGGCGATACCGATGTATTTGAATCGTTTTTCTATGACGTTCCCATCTGTATCATGGATAAAAATCCCGCACCCCGAAGGTCCAGGATTACCACGCGAACCCCCATCAGTATATATTATATGTTTCATATTTTGTATCCGTCATTCTGACGAAGGAAGAATCCATGCTCAGGAAACTGGATACTTCGTTCCTCAGTATGACGAGCAATTATACCAACTCCTCCAGCTTCAGGAACTGTGGTGTGAGATAGTAGATGAACTTCAGCGATCCCGGAGTGACTGTCTTCCAGTCGGCACCTTCAGGAAGAGAGAGTACCATGACAGATCACTTCTTCATAGATGGGAGACTCTCGCCCGAGAGATACATGGCGAAGTCGGTGAGGTCGTTATTGTGACCGACGATCATGAGGATATTGCAGTCCTTCTTGGACTTGCGCACTACATCCATGTGTACTGCCATCGCGTCACGACCAGCAATCGGATTGCCCACATACAACAGTGGCGACTCTTCGACTCCTGTTATATGGAACTTCTTGGCGATACCCAGTGCTGTTGCTTTCGCGCGTACAGCGGGGCTCGTCACGATACGATCTGGTTTGATCCCGATGAGTCGGAGGTAGTTCGCGACGATATAGTTGGCCCTCTCTCCCTCAGCACTCAGTGGTCGGTCAAAATCCCGAAGAGTATATTCTTCATTTTCGAGAACCTTAGCATGACGAACGAGGATGATCTGTTTTCTGGTAGTATTGTGGAACATGTAGTGTATTATAAGAAAAATCTCTGAGAGTAAAGCTCAGAGATTTGTTTCTGCTTGCAATTATAATTTACAATTTATAATTTACAATCATTTAGGCGTCTTTCATGCTCTCGACACCTGAGACGATCTCAGAGACTTCCTTGGTGATAGCAGACTGACGAGTCTTGTTATAGATGAGCGTGAGTCCTGTAGCTTTTTTGTTAGCCGAGTCCTTGGCGTTCTTCATCGCGACCATACGAGCTGCATGTTCTGAGGCCTTCGCTTCGAGGAGTGTCTCATGCATGATAGCATCGAGGATCATCGGGATCGTATACTCGACGATCATCTCAGCACTTGGCTCTATGGTAACATCAGTATCGATCGTCTCGATCGTGTATGTATCCTTCCCAGAGACTCGGGTGAGGAACTCACTGATCTCATCCTTGCGGATCGGGAAGAGTGTTTTCACTGTCGGGAGCTGGTTGATCGCTGAGATATAGTGGTTGTAGACGACTGATACCTTGGCATATGTTCCTGCCTTCCATGCATCGAGGATGAACCTGATCATACGGCGAGACTCGGCTGGAGTGAGAGGATCCTTCATCTCATCAGAGAAGTCAGCAGTGAGTGACTGTCCAGTACGGAGAATGAAGTCACGAGCCCTCTTCCCTACTGTGATATAGTCATACTCACGAGTGTATGGAGTATCTTTGTCATCTCGGATATACTCGGTTGCCTTTTTGAACGCATTGACATTGTATCCACCACAGAGTCCCTTCTGAGACGCTACGAGGACGATGAGCTCCTTCTTGGAGTCAGGAGTACGAGAGAACATCCCGAACGCCTCTTCATCGTGACCCACGCGAGCGAGGATCGAGAGTGTCGCGAGCGCGAAAGGACGCAGAGAAACTACGCTCTCTTGTGCCTTTTTCATCTTTACCGTAGAGATGAGCTCCATCGCCTTAGTGATTTTGCTCGTATTCTTGATAGACTTGATGCGAGATTTGATTTCTTTACCTGATGCCATAGAAAAATAATTTACAATTTACAATTCACAATTTATAATTTTCAAAAATTATTTCTTACTCGTAAATAGTAAGGCGAAGTTCTCGAGGAATGCAGAGAGTGAAGCCTTGGTCTCATCTGAGAAGTCGCCCTTCTCACGTATAGAGGCGAGGATCTTCTCTTCGCGATCGAGTGCGATATAGAGATCATGCTCGTAGTGTCCGATGTCTGATGGAGCCACCTTGTCGAGGTATCCGGCCGATCCTGCGAATATGAGGGCAACCTGCTTGTCAAATGATACTGGAGCATAGATCCCCTGCTTGAGGATCTCGACCATACGCTTACCACGCTCAAGTTGCTTCTTGGTATCTGCATCGAGATCTGAGGCGAACTGAGAGAACGCTTCGAGTTCACGGTACTGAGCGAGTGAGAGCTTGAGAGTTCCTGCATTCTTCTTCATCGCTTTCGTCTGAGCAGATCCACCGACACGAGAGACTGAGAGTCCGACGTTGATCGCTGGCTTCACTCCCGCGTTGAACAGTCCTGACTCGAGGAATATCTGTCCATCAGTGATCGAGATCACGTTCGTCGGGACATAAGCAGACACATCACCACCCTGAGTCTCGATGATCGGAAGTGCTGTCATAGAACCAGCTCCGAGGGCATCAGAGAGTTTTGCTGCACGCTCGAGGAGACGAGAGTGGAGGTAGAATACATCTCCAGGATACGCCTCACGACCTGGTGGACGGCGCAGAAGCAGTGACATCTCGCGATATGCATTCGCATGCTTAGTCAGATCATCGTAGATGATAAGTGCATGTTCCCCCTTGAACATGAAGTATTCACCCATCGCAGCACCTGCATATGGAGCGAGCCACTGCATAGCCGCTGGAGCTGAGGCACCTGCTGATACGATGATCGTATAGTCGAGTGCTCATGCCTTCTTGAGTTCTTCGGCGATAGCAACTACCTTCGAGTCCTTCTGTCCGATAGCGACATAGATACATTTTACACCGTTTCCTTTTTGGTTGAGGATCGTATCGATCGCGATCTGAGTCTTCCCTGTCTGGCGATCACCGATGATGAGCTCACGCTGACCACGTCCGATAGGTACGAGTGCATCGATCGCCTTGATACCTGTTGAGAGTGGTTCGTGGACGCTCTTACGACTCATGACTCCAGTTGCTACGTTCTCGGCTGGACGATACTGTGTCGCCATGATGTCTCCTTTTCCATCGATCGGGTTTCCGAGAGAGTCTACGACACGCCCAAGGAGTGCCTCACCTACTGGGATCTCGAGGATCTTCCCAGTTGCGCGAGCGATCATCCCTTCGTGGATCGTGGTGAATCCTGAGAGCACTACGATACCCACAGAGTGTTCCTCGAGGTTCATAGCAACACCCTTGGCACCAGACTCGAACTCGACGACTTCGTTATACGCGACATCCTTGAGTCAGACAGCCTTGGCGATACCGTCACCGAGGTAGACGACCGTTCCAGAACTGACGCGATCAGGAGAAAAATCAGCTCCATCGATTTCTTTTTCTATCTGTTTGATGAGAGAGTCGACGGCTTGTACAGGAGAGTAGGACATAAGAGGGAAATTATTAATTATAAATTATTAACTATAAATTATGGAAAGTTTGTTTTTGGTAATTTACCATTCACAATTTACAATTTACAATTGCTTGAGTGTGTTTTCTATATTACGGAATGTGACATCCACCATGTCATCTCAGGCGAATATACGAGCACCACTCACGAGGAGAGGATTCGGTGAGAAGGCGATATCTGACACAGACAGAGTGAGTGCGAACTGTGAGGCAAATGTCGCGAGCACATAGCTCTCGACGAGTGCCATATCCATAGATGGATCGTACTGCGCTCGATAGTTTCGGCTCATATCAGTGAAGAAGTAGGAACTCGCACGATCTCACATCTCTTTGAGCATCTTGCGATAGCTCTTGAGTGCGCGGAGTACGTGTGGGAGTTCTGGAGCTGGGATGGAAGAGAGAGAGGCGGACATGAGAGAATTAAAAATTAACAATTAAAAATTAACAATTACTGACTGACTGTTAAAATTTTACTTCTCCAGACTGAGCCTCGAGGAATGCACGATGAGCAGTCGAGTCACCAAATATCTTCGCATTGAGTGCGAGAGCGATATCGATAACGCGTTTTTTCATCTCACCTTCCATGCCTTTACGCTCGGAGGCGATATCTGCGAATCCTTTTGAACGAGTGAGTTCAGCATCTTTCGTTGCCTTCTCAGCGAGTTCCTTGGCTTCTCGACGGGCATTCTCGACGATCTCAGAGGACACCATACGAGCATCTACCTTCGCTTGATCGACGAGGTTGGTAGCCTGATTATGAGCATCTCCGAGGATATGAGACTGCTTGGCGAGTTGGGTTTCGAGATCCTTGCGTTTCGCTGCCTCTGTATCGAGGAACTGGAGGTACGGTACGAAGAAAAATCGGCGAAGCACGTATGCTACAACCGCAAAGTTGATGACCTGGATGAGGAATGATCCCCAATCGATAAGTGTGTCCATAGTAGTAGTTAGTAGGGTAGTGATTGATAGGATAGGCGTTAGCAGGAGGTATAGGGAGGTATATTTTACCATCTAACCATCCTACTAACGTACTATCATACGATTACTTTACGAGGAAAAGTGCCGCGAACGCGAGAAGACCTGGAACCTCACAGAGAGCGATCGCTGTAAGCATCTTTGCATTGATATCTCCAGAAGCGCTTGGATTGCGTCCGATCGCCTGCATAGCACCCATACCGATAAGTCCGATACCAACTCCAGAACCGATAACACCGATGAGGGCAAAAGCTGTGTACATAATAGTGAATAATTAATAGATAATAAGTAACAGGTAATAGATAAAACTCTGGAACAGTATTACGGAGAGGATGGATCCGATTGACTGCAATGTGAATCTTATTATTACTTCCTGAAGAACAGGCTACAGACTTCGCGAGGAAATCTGTGAGTCTAATATTCAAGTATTAGTGGTGTCACTTCTCTGGGAGTGACTCACGTATATAGAGTGACGAGAGTGTCATGAATATATATGCCTGGAGGAACGCGACCAACAGTTCGAAGAACCAGAATGGGAGTGCGAGGATACGGAATGCTCCAGTATGGAACGCAGGGATGAGCCCTCCGACATAGATCATCACCGAGATGAGGATCGCTCCGACGAATATGTTCAAAAAGAGACGCATAGAGAGTGAACCGATACGGATGAACTCTCCAGCAAAGTGTAACCATCCGACGAATACTGAGACGATCTTCTCTGCAGTCGTATCACCATGATAGTTGAAGAGATAGTGTCCGAGGTGGTTCAGAGGCCCCTTCATATAAAATGCTGTGATCTGCGCTACGAGGATGACGGTTGTCGAGAATACGAGTGTCGTCGAGAGATCAGAGTAGATCGGACGGAGATAGGCACCGAGCCAATTCCCTGCTGAGACGAGGACAAGCCAATCGAGTATGAGTCCGAAGAGGTTCCCGAGGAATATGACTACGATGAGTCCCCCGAGGAGCCACATATATCGGTGTGCCATCCCCCTATCTCCGATGAGTCCTGTCGCATATGCGAGGATACGTGAGACGATATCGAGTCCGAATGCTCTGATGCGTGGGAGACGATCAGTCGTGATCGCCATATAGAGGACCGCGATGAGGATCGCGAGGAACCCCATGAACAACCACGTCGAGAAGACGGTGTTCGTGATATGGATACCACCTATCGCCCAGTCATGGATAAAATCTCCCCTTGGCGCGGGAATATGCGGACCTGCATGCTCTGCTACAGTGGTTGTGGCTGATGTTGTGACTTCTGAGGTAGACATAGGGCGAGGTGAAAACGAGCGGGAGTATATCGAAATGAGGGGAAAATGCAAGAGGAAGTGAAGGGGAAAAAGAAAAATCCCCAGAGGATTGGGAATTTTTATGAAGCAAACTGTATATCTATTCAGAGGGATTGGAGCGATTTTCTAAATACACTATCTACAAGCTCTGACTTTTTTGCATATTCAACAAGAGAATATATTCATTCTTCATAATGCGTTTTTGGAAGATTATCAGAGGATTTGTTATGGAGAATAAACAGGGCGTCTAGTATTTCTTTTCTTTCGGGGAGAGTCTTCTGATAGAAAAGACCTTTAAGTTTTTCTGTTGGATTTCATACAACGTCTATGAGTCCATCTTTTTTATATTGCTTCTCTATCTCTTCTGGGGAATCTTCTCACATGGCGTATGCAAGACCTGTAGCAAGTCATGCGAGAGCGACCCCGCCAATTGCAAGGCGTCATTTTTTTGGCATCTTTGCTGCTATACTTGCAATTCACTTTGCGAACTCTGGACGAAGCGCAGGATGAGTGGCAAGAGCAACAATATTGCGGCCTCAGCGAACCACTTGGCCAAATCCGCGACCAATATCGTGCATATAAGTAAGTTTTGAGAATCATTTTACAAAATTTCCTTTTGTTATATCCCCAATTCAACTTGCCACTCGGGTCACCTCATATACAAATACACCACCTACAACTCAAGTCAGAGCCATATCAGAAAACTCTGGCATCTCACCATCAGCAATCATCTTACCAAAATTCACAGTCTTATCGCGAATAATGCCCCATGTACCATAGGCAGGAATAATAGCAGTCTTGAATACATCCATGATGCTATCTCCTGTAATTCCGTCTTTTTTATCTCGTGCATCCCAAGCAATAGAGCCAAGACTGATAGTAAGTGAAGCCGCTGGTATAACTTCAGAGAGCGCCCTGATACCACCAGGAATAGTCGAGAGGAATGCTCGGAATTTTGATATATCATCCATATTTTCCATATGGAGAATAACGGTATCACCACTCCGTGCGAGTTTGAGTGACTCATAGGAGAGTTTGAGACGTTTGAGTTTTTCACTCATAGTTCATATATCTCCTATGAGAGATTGTTGCCACTTCTTCACTGAGTCAATATGGTCAAGATACTTGAGTGCTTCTCCCGTACGTCCTCCACCATATTTCGCGATTTCCCTTTTGAGTGCATCGGCAATACCAGCAGTAGTCGACGGTCATTTGATGAGATTTTTTATTGCTTCACGGAATCCATTTTCATTGTTGAGGCTCGTTTTTAGTGCTTGTGTATTTATGTGTTTCAATTCAGGATTCTGGGATACAAGACCATCGAGAGCATCTATTATTTTCTGGTGATCGAGTTTTCCATTTAGTGTATTTTTTGTTACAGCATCCATGACGAGAGCATTGGCACGAAGATCTTTGATTCCACCGAGCATATGAGAGAACGCTCATACCTTATCGGTATATGCAGCTCAACGACCCAGGATATTCTCGATTCTTCCGAACTCTGATGCAAGAGTATTATATTCCTTGAGATATGAGAGCTTCGAGAGATGCTTGAGCACATCGACACCTGTTGTCGTATTTGTGAGCATAATACCTCCGGCAACTGCTCAGCCAAGAACAGTACCAATCGTACGGAATAGTACACTATTAACTCCATAGAGCTGGATACGTGCCATGTCAAGTGCATGACTATCACCATCTTGTGTCTTTTTTTCAAGCATAGAACCAAAATTCTCCAGAGTGATTCCAGTAACTGGTAAGCCAAGTCCATCAAATGTAAGTTTTATGAGATTACCTGCAGGATTGATTACAACATGCTGAGTGATAGCCCAAAAAGGTATAATTCCCGAGAAAGACAGCTCCCACATGACCTTTGCAGGGTATGTTCCAGCTGTGGTAATAATAGCATCGAAAAGCTCTCCAATCTGTATCTCACCCTTATTGAACCTCTCATATACTTTAATAATCGATTCTGTATTGAGAGAATCATTGAGAATATCATAGAGCTTTTTCATCTGAGGTTCGGAGAGCTTTTCTCATCCGAAATACCTCTTTGATATTTTTTCTCAAAGGCTTCCTGATATTTTTTCTACAAATTCCTTTCTTCATTCTGATGTCTCGAGTTTTTTGGTGGCATTCTTTGCTGTATCCAGAGCTGGATTGTCTTTTTTGGACTCATTTTCTTTCTTGGACTCATCTAGACTCTCTCCATCACCAAAACCAAATAATTTTCTAGATAATCTTCCGAAGCTACTAAACAACTTATCAAATCAGAGCATTTTGAAAAGTGAAGAAAAAATATTTTTCACGCTCTCGATTGCACTTGAAAAAGTCTTCGAAGTAGCATCAAAAACCTTGGAAAGACCATCAACTCACTTTGTAACATCGTTTATGCTCTTGGCTCAGACCAGAGCTCATACTGCTACTGCAGCCTCCTTTCCATGAGCGAGTCATTCATCCTTGAGTTTGTCTGTTGCCGCCTTTACGGCACCTGCTGATTGTTCGATTGCCTCTGAGGCAAGGATCTTCTTTCCATCTGCTGCAAGTTCACGAGCCTTATCTGCTGCCTCAGCCATATCTATCTTCTCAAGGTGAACCTTAATCTCTGATGCTTTTTTTGCTGGATCAAGTCACGCAAGCTTATCGAGCTGAGCGTCAATAATACGGAAAAATCTCCCATCAGGGAGCTCCGACTCATCGATACCGAGTCGCTTAGCAAGTGCCTCGCGACTGATATCAGTGACCTTCTTTAGTAACTCTGTAGGTGTATTTTGTGGGGCTTCTGGGAGTTGAGACATATTACTATAATATAATTATTTTCCATCACCTATCGTACTCTCATATATCCACTTCGCAACATCATATGGTACGGTGATATTGAGACTTGCGAGATATCTCCATGTTGCACCAGCTGCATATTCACCATCAAGTAATTTACCTGGAGTGCCGACTTTATCTGTATTTCTAGTATCAGCATTATATAAATCTATTTGATTTTTTACTGCCCAGGCAACAGTTCCCATAGTCAGGAGTGTAGCGAGTCACTGTGTCTTATTGGCAAATGGAGTAGAGCTCGCTATACCGAGAACTTTGATTGAATCCCACACCTTCGCTGGGATAGCTCCATGATTCCCTGATCCCCATACATTGATCAGGCGTTGTGTCTGGATAAATGGCAAACGAACGAGGTTCAGTGGATAACCGCCGATTGTACTCAAGAAGGTTGTCGGAGCAATCTCTGTACTTGCTACGCTCCATATATTCTTGAGATATTTTCCTTCTTTATTGAGATATCAGGCCTTGGCGAGAAAACTCTTAAAAGCATGACTATCCATAATAGCAATTGCAACAGACTCAGGATGGGCGTTAATCAATGCTGTAACTTCTGCTTCTGAGAGATTCTGTGCTCCAGAAGCTGTACTCTTGCGAAAGTTACCAGCCTCATCAATCAGATACTTGTCCTGTCCTAGTGTGAAATAACTTTCTTTCACAGTTCCTGGTCGTACATTGCGAGCATCGAGAATTACCTTGTCTGTAGGGAGATCATCCTTGATCGATTGTAGGAGTTGATCTTTTGTTCCTGTTTTATTGATATCGGCACCATCCTTATTTTTTCCTGTCCACTCATACTGTCATTTCTTTGTTCACTTTTTGATAACTATCCCAGCTATACTGACTGCATCTTCTTTTTTGAGAGTATCGACTACTGCATTTCAGATATCTTTGTATGTTTTTGTGGTTAGTGTGGTCTGTTGTACAGGTGCTTGATTTGGGGTACTTGTTGGTTGAGTGGTTGGATTTACTGGTATTGTACCAGCACTAGTATCACCTGCTCGTTGTCTCATTTGAGTTTGTATATTCTTTGGTATATCTTTATCCTCTATTTTTTGCCAAATTGTTTCTGTTTTTAGTTTTCTTAGACTTACAGTACCTGTTGGCGATTGTCAGAATGCGTATTCATACTTTCATGTCTTCGTGGTGAATATAATAGCGGTACTTGGATCACTAACAGCAAAATAATTTTTTATATCTTGAAGTGAGGGTTGTTGATTGGCAGGAATGGGTCATCGGGGAGCATTGTTTGGAGTTGATACTGGGGATGTTGGTTGAGCTGGAGCAGTAGGCACACGAAGTTGTGATTCGAGTTCTTTGCTTGGTTTGAATGTGATATCTTTCATAGCACCACCTTTTCCTGGAACCTGTAGCGTGATCGTACCATCAGCATTGCGAGTCATTGGTACCGTCCGATCTTGGAGTTTGATGAATCCAGTCTGTTCTGTGATAGCATTGTTCGAGACTCGAGTTGGTCACTTCGCAGCAAATGCGAAGAGTCCACCCAACGCAGCATTCAGGAGAAAATTGGACCAAGCATCATTCCATATATCTGGATCCTTATTTTTGATTCTATCATATTCAAAAGCACCAACTTGTACTCCTGTAATAATCGCAGGGATAATAAGTCATTGTTTCACGAGACCATTCACAACTGGACTCTTGATACCAGCGAACAGATTATTGATTACTCCTGATTGGGCTGATCGAAACAAGCCGAATCCAAGAGATCCGAGGACGATCTGTTTCTCCCAATCTGGCTGACTCGTGAACCACTCCTGATTGCGTACGAGAGCGTGGGTAGCTGTGAATGCTGTACCCTCGATACCGGCACGAGCCACCGCTCATGCTCCTCTCGCTACTGAGTTGATCCGACCAGCACCATATACTATCTCGGTTACTCTTCCTGCTCCGAGAGCTCATCGAGTTGCCAATACGGCACCACGACCGATGAGCCCTGCTACACCACCAGAGATGAGCATACTCGTGAGATCATATACTACAAAGTTGGCTGCAGCAGTCGCTGTCTCATCTGAGAAGGTTTCCCACTCATCAAGTGGATCCACAGCACTATTGTATTGATTCCAGAGAGTCGCATCTTGTTTTTTGAATTCCACATCTCCTATCAGTTTGATCGCGAGCTTTCTCTCAAGATCCGATTGCACATATTTCCTATAATTCTCCTTATATTCTTTGGTAAATGTGGCGAGATCCATACTTGGATTTTGTTTCTTGATCTCTACGCTATTAACAGACCACTCTTTCTCTGCGATTTTATTGAGATTATGATCCATCTTGCTTGTGAGCTTATTGATTTCTTTTCCGAGCGTATCCTTCTCTGCACTTGTGAATTTAGCGATTCGAGCATCGATAGTATTTGCATTGCGACTATAGAATATCTCATGCATCTGAGTAGATCCGTTGCTTGCTCGGATGATCGATACTGCGGCATCGCGGATTTTTTTGGCATCTGGTGGATTCACCATGTAGAGCGACACCAATGGAACTATTTGATCCTTCTCGATGATTGATTGTGTACGGGCCTTCGAGAGGATCTCATGAGTTTTTACTACCATGTCTTTCGGAGAGAGGGTCATGGCCTGAGCAATGAGTGAATCAATCTCGGCTACTATTTTTGCCTTGCCTTCTTTATTATTCCACTTTATGCTTGAGACTTTTTTTGCCTCGCGGATCTCATCTCGTACAGCAGAGAGTGCGAGGGAAAGATCGCGGTTGATGCTTTGCGTAAGAGAACTTTCTTGTGTTGTTTCTTCAGTATCTTTGAGTGTCTGTGGAACAGGTTTTGGTTTTGATACAATAGGCTCAATAGGGCGTCTCGATACCTCTGGTTGATTATCCACTCGGCGAGTTTCTCCTGGGATCGGTTGAGAACTTGGTGATACTGATGGATATCGAACTGATTCAGGGAGGTCATCAACGCGCCGAGTTTCTCCTGGAATTGTTTGTATAGATTCTTCTTTAGAAGATACTATCTTCTCTTCTCCGAGTTTTTTCTCGGTTTGAGATTGTACAACTTGTACCTGCTTGTAGTATTTTTCATAGGTTTCCATCAGTGGATTGAGTCCACTATTTGGATAGTTTTTTCGCTCTTCTGCTATCATTTTTTGGATAGCATCATGGTTTGGCTTCTGCTGTTTGAGCCACCACATCGCTTGTTCACGATTCGAGAATCGCTGTGATCCATATTGGATAACATCTCAGGAGTCCATGAGACCGACTTCTGATTCTTTGCCATTCTGTGCACGATAACTATCGAGGGCGAGCTCGAGATCATATTTGTTTGCCATAGGGGAAAAATTAATATTACCCTCCTACCCTATCACAAAAACTTTTATTTCGCAAATTTTTGAGACGGTTTTCGAGCTATATACAAGAAATATATCCAGAAATACGAGAAAATCAAGTTATTCCGTATAATCAGCGTGAGTCAATGGGTTTTTCTAATAATCTCGTTTTATCTGTTGATTGAGTCACTTTTTCAGTGTTTTTGTGTCATTTTGTTGCATTTGTGACACTCATTCTAATCTTTTGTGACACTCATGCGCAGGTATGACGCTTTCGTTCTTTTGAGGTGTTGTTTTTTTATTGCTATTTTTGCAACACCTACGTTTTGTGATGTTGCGTTTTTACAAGAAAACGTTGCATTTTTACACAAATATATATAATAATCGCAACATTATAATAAAAATATGACAAAATCGCAACAACGTATATATCTTTTGCTCATCAAAGAACCTGGGAAGATCTGGACTACCGAAGAACTCGCAGAATCTCTCTCGATCGATAGAACCAATGTCTATCGAAATATGAAGAGCCTCATCACTCTCGGAAAAGTAGAAAAGATACAAAAAGGATACTATAGAGCATATATAGATGCCAGAATGTATATAGAACTCCCTTTTTTCGAGCGAAAACCAGTGAAGTATCACCCAGAGTTCCTCGCCGCATATATACCCAATGTATCAAGCTTTCTCGGGAAACATAGAGAAAAACTCGATATCATGATCTCGGGTATCGAGCCAATGGCGACCCTAGACTATATGAAAAATCGGCGAGCTATAGAGAATCTCCTCATCGATCTCTCATATACATCCAGTAAGATGGAATGAAATACCTACTCCTATCTCGATACGGAAGTCCTCATCAAATACCATGAAGCAGCTGAAGGAAAGGAAAAATGAGAAACACAAATGATCCTCAATCATAAGTCCGCAATCGAATATATTATCAACGGTAAGAATCATTTTTGCCTTAATAAACATGAGTTTTGTGAGCTCCACACCCTCCTTGCGAGATGACTCATCCACGATACATATCTAGGAGTATTTCGTATGAGTTCAGTACAGATAGGGAGATCTCGATATTTACCGATCGATATTCCAAGTATGCTCGAAAGTGAGTTCGATATATTTCTCGCCAAGCTCAGGCAGATAGAGAGTCCTCTTGAACAGAGTCTTTTTATCCTCGTATTTGTACCATATTTTCAAGCTTTTATAGATATCAATAAGCGTACGAGTCGTCTTGGGGCTAATATCCCTCTGATAGCCTCAGGACTGCCTCCACTCTCATTTCTCGAGATGAGAGAACGAGACTATATCGATGCCATCCTCGCTATATACGAGCTCAATGACCCCTCCCTCATGGCTCAGGTATTCGCAGATAACTATATACTCAATATGCGACGGTATATGTAAGGCCCGCTGAATAAAAAATCCCAAAAGAAAATTCTTCTGGGATTTTCTAATGATACACCTCTAGTTAGCAGTGAGGATAACACATCCAGTCTTATCGCTGGAGAGATCGGCTTCCTTGAGTCGGTACTTGGATACCGCCTCAGTCGCACCGAGTGGAGTTGCGATCTCATGAGCCGTCTCACCGTAGGTGATGAGGAGACGTGGTTCGACTTTTTCGAGGACACTCTGCATCGACTTGGCTCCTGGCATGATGAGGAGATCGACTGTCCCGAGGAAGTCCAGAGCATCTGGTGAGATATCTGCGAGGAGCGATGGGATATAGGCGATCCAGTGTCCCTCCGTGCGGAAGTGATATACTTTCTCATCGTTCTTGTCCCACGCATACATGAGACATCCGCTCTTCTCATACTCACCTGGGAGCTCGATATCGAGTCCATCGAGGATGACGGTAGTTGGGGTGAGTTGTATTTCTTTTTTATCAGAAGTGATGGTGATCGTAGAGTTCTTGAGAGAGAGGTCCATATTTGAGGAAATGATAGGTGGTAGGAATTATTTTCGATAGATGCGGACACCTTCGATGATACGATAGAGGTCTATTTCTCGATATTCGATGAAGAGTCGATAGTTTCAGTATTTTCTCGTGACCAATCTCATATCGGTTGCATCGTTGCCTGGAACATATCCAAGTATATGATCTTGGGACAATAAGGATTCGATCTCATCATAGACTCCATCTCTCATGAGGATAGCAGAATCGGCGTATGATTTTTTGATATACTCTTCTGCTGGTCCGAGCCCAGTATCATCATAGAGGCGGAAGTAGAGTTCGCTATAGAAATCAAAGAATACGACGATATCATCTGTGGCCTTATCAGAAAAATATACCTGCATAAAAAAGAAAAGCCTTATGAAATAGTCTTATTACGTGCAAGAAGCCTCTGATAGAGTTCTTCAGCATTTTGCTCTATACGCTCTCATACTATTCTCTTGGATTCTGCAATAGTATGATATGTTTTTCCGTCTATGATTATTGGCATAATAGAAGATATAAAATACCCTATAAGTATAAAAATATAATAGATAAAATCAATACTTTCTAGTGAAACCTACATAAAGTGTTTATTTTTCTCGATAAATCCGACGACATCAGGCTTCATCCAGACGTCCTTCAGGGCCTCTGGAGTGAACCACTTGTATCCGATGAATCGTTCTTCTTTGCGGGGACGAGGTTCGAGCTTACCATTGTATTTCACGAGGAAGAGAGAGACTTCTTTGTGGATGATGGGGGCTCATTCGAGATAGGTAGCAGTGAACGAGTAGTTGATTGTGTTCATGAATTTGATGACTTTGAGATCTTTCTCACGCAGTCCGGTCTCTTCCGATATCTCGCGAAGGGCGGTCTCCATGGGGGATTCATCATTTTCTATGTGTCACTTGGGGAGGACGTATTCCAGATCATCTCGGGCGTTGCGCCAGGCGAGCATCAGGATCTCGATCTCTCCTCATCGACTACGATACACTATGCCACCAGCACTCTTCTCATGGAGTTCTGTCATAGGGATATGTTGAATGGATAAAATTGTTCGCAAAGAGTATACACATATTCTACCAAAACACAAAAAACTCATCGAGAAAAGTTGCAATTTCTCTCTTTTTCTATAGGCTAGCGCATATAACTTTTTACTTTTCTTCATGCGTTTTCGAATACAGACCGACATATTCCGACGAGCGATCGAAGCCACTGGGCACGCGACGAGCACGAACAACCTCACTCCTATACTCGAGAACATCCTCATCGATGCTCAGTTCAAGCGACTCGTGCTGACCGGAAATAACCTCGATATGGCGATCGAGTACATCGTGGAGAAGGGTGTGGAGGTCGAGGCAGAAGGCCGATGGACGATCTCGTCGAAGTTCCTCATGTCATATATAGCACTCGTGCAGGATAGTGAGGTCACGGTCGAACTCGAGAAGGGTGGGAGTCTCATGTTCCGTACCAAGAGCGGGGAGACCAAGTTCAAGGGTATCTCTGGAGATAAGTTCCCGAGTATCCCACCGATCCCAACTCTCACGCCGATCATAGTCAGTGGCCCAGAGATCAAGACTGCCATAGAGAAAACCCTCTTCTCCACAGCAGATGGCAATCTCCGTCCCATGCTCGCGGGTATCTATATCCGTGGTGTCGAGGGATCCCTCGTATTCGCCTCGACCGATAGCTTCCGATTATCTGAGTTCCGCATCCAGAGTGAGTCGACAGGATTCCACACACCGATCATCCTCCCTGAGAAGACCGCGAACGAGCTGAAGTGACTCATCAGTGACGAGACCCGGAATATAGAGATCTACACACATGAGTCTCAGATCCTCATCATCATCGGCTCTATACGACTCACGTCTCGCCTCCTCTCGGGCAAGTTTCCTGATTATGAGGCATTTTTCCCGCGAGAGTTCCAGAGCAAGTCGACTATCATGCGATCTGAGCTCATCAACGCACTGAAGCAAGCGAACCTCATCTCTCGTCAGAATAACTACAATACTCGTATCCGATCCAAGCATGAGTGAGTCATCGAGATCTCTACGGGTGATACCGAGATCGGTGCGAGTAGCATCAGTATCTCAGGATCTGTCGAGTGACAAGAGGATATCATCGGTGTCAACAGCGAATATCTCCTCCAGGCACTCTCTGTCATCCGTGAGGACTATGTCAGCTTCGAGTACAAGAATCCTCTCTCTCCGATCGTCGTCCGCGGCGTCGCATGAGGAGACGCAAAACAACAATATCGCCATCTTATCATGCCACTCAAGGTCTAATATGCTCAACAAACTCTCCCAACTTCAGTCTACCGCTCTCGAACACCTCCCTTCTCTCCATACGGAAGAGGCTCTTATCGAATACAAGAACTCTATCCTCGGGAAGACGGGTGAACTCACTCTCATCCTGAAGTGACTGAAGGATCTCACTCCAGAAGAGCGCGGAACAGTTGGAAAAGCAGCCAACGATATCCGTGATGTCCTCACGGCAGCGTTTGACTCGGAGAAGGCTCGTATCAAAAGCGATACTATCAAGGCCAGGCTCTCAAGTGAATGGGAAGATATGACAGTTCCTCTCTCGAGAAAGTGAGGCAGTCTCCATCCGATGACTCGTGTGCGTCAGGACGTCGAGGATACCTTCACTCGTATGGGATTCGACATCTATGAGTCCATGGAAGTGACTACCGAGTATCTCAACTTCGATGCTGTGAACGTCCCGAAGACGCATCCAGCTCGAGATATGCAGGATACGTTCTGGCTCGAAGGCGATGGCAACGTCCTCGCAACGCAGACATCATGTATGCAGAACCTCATCATGAAGGCCAAGAGTACACCGATTCGAGCAATTATCCCTGGACGAGTGTTCAGAAACGAAGATGTCGATGCAACTCATGATAATACCTTCTACCAAGTAGAGTGAATTGTTGTGGATAAGGGCATCGGTATCAGTCATCTGAAGTTCACGATCACAACGATGTTATCGGATATATTCGGCAAAGAAGTCACGATCCGCATGCGTCCTGGTTACTTCCCTTTTGTCGAACCAGGTGTGGAAGTAGACTTCTCATGTCCGTTCTGTGATGGAGGTGGCTGCCGTATCTGTAAGTGATCTGGCTGGATCGAGTTCATGGGTGCAGGACTCATCCACCCCAACGTGATCCGCGAAGGTGGACTTGACCCTGAAGTGTATAGTGGATTCGCATTCTGATTCGGACTCAACCGTCTCGTGATGATCCGATATGGGATCCCTGATATGCGATACTTCATGAGTCCAGACGTACGATTTTTGAAACAGTTCTAAAAAGGGGTTAAATATTTGCTCATTTTTGGATTATTTGGTATAATAGAGGAAATTCTCAAAAACAAAAAGCTCAAGGCAGAGAAAAAGTTTTGAAATGAGTTTACTAAACAGTAAATAAATTGAACAATTTTTGAATCTAACGCAGAGATTTGCAGGTTTTCAGGATTTCCTAGCCAGATAATCTTTTTTTATGCTTATCCCACGAACCAAGCTCATCGAAGAGTTCCGTGAACTCCTCATCCAGAGTCAGCATCAGTATATTGCCATCGTATCCCCAACTGGATGAGGAAAGACGACTTTTCTCTCGCTCCTTGCTGAGGCAGAGATCATAGATGCATCATCCACTGTATACGCGACGGTACTTGATAGCTCGACTTTCTCGAAGGAGAAGCCAAAAACTCTTATATTCGATGGTGATATCGTGCCTGATATCTCTGATATTCGTACATTTATCGAATCAGAAATGCTCGATTCTAAAGTGATATACTCTACAGAAACTCTATGAACTGAGTCTGATGTCAGTTATTTCCAGATACCGTGGATATCATTCCGTGAATATAGCGAGGGATATGGACATCCTGTAGAGATCGGTGCTATCCTCGGTGGAACGGCTGATATCGCAGAACTGAACTCTCTGCGTGACGACTATATCCACCTCGGCCAATACGGCAAAAATATATCCGATCCTGAAAATCTCGAAGAGATATGGAATGATAAAATATCAATTATGGTCGAAGAACTGTTCGAAAAAGAGAAAGATGACTTCATCGAGTATATCCGTACACTCGCACTCGGTGTGGGTGACCTCTTCAAGGAAGATCGTATCGCCAAGATGATGGGTATCTCCAGACGCAAGGTACGCAAATATACAGAGCTCCTCATGAAGCATGGATTCCTCCGCGCAATCGGCCCATTCTGAGATTCTCCAGATACAGAACTCTTCCGTCATGTGAAGATATACTTCTCTGACCTCTCGTTCCTCGCTATCGCACTCGGTGTTGGCTATTATCATGGCCCGAGCAAGCAGTGAGTGCTCGAGAACTTCATCTTCCTCGAACTCGATCGTAAGCTCTCTCTCAGTCACGATATCCGTTTTTATCGGAAGAAGTCTGGTGCAGAAGTATCCTTCGTCCTCGTAGATAAGCAAAGTGATCTCATCACGCCGATAGATATCACTATCCGTCCCACAGATATCATCCCACAGGCACTCCGTCTCTTCGCCGAGACCTATAGTGATCGCATCGAGCGGATCATGTTCATGAACGAGGAACGCGCATGACAAAAAGAACTCAACGGAAAAACACTGATTATCCTTCCACATGTCGCAATATAATCGAACATCAATCTCCGAAAAAGCCTCTCACTCAGAGGTTTTTTCTTTACTTTCGACCTATTTTGGATAGATTCTACTGGATTAAATACGTCCTATGAAAGCTATAATACTCGCTGCAGGAAAAGGTACTCGACTGAGTCCTATAACCGATACCATACCGAAAGTCATGGTAGAGGTGGCATGAAAACCTCTACTCCAGTACAATATGGAACACCTTCTTCCGTACGTTGATGAGTTTATCCTCGTAGTAAAATACAAACAAGAAGTCATCCGAGAGTATTTTGGCAATGAATTCAGTTGAATTCCTATTCGATACCATGAACAAGGAGAGAGATCTGGCACAGGTGGAGCGCTCTACTGACTCGATATCGAGGGAGATTGTTTTATCGTGACGTCTGATCAGATATTCAACCAGCAGGATGTCGATATACTAGCAGAGTCGCCATGATACGGGGCACTTGCGAGAACTGTGTCTAATCCTGAGAAATATGGGATATTCCATATAGATGCCGATGGAAACATGCTCGATATCATAGAAAAGCCACAAGAATATATCGGGAATCTCGCGAGTGTACTCTACTTCAAGATCAATGGTGAGGTCGTGCGCGATGCTGAGAACATAGAGATATCTGCACGTGGAGAATATGAGTTGATCATGCCAATACAGAAGTTTTCGAAGAATCATCCACTCAAGATATTCGGACTCAAGTATCCTTTTATTGATATCACCAGTATCGATGATCTCAAAAAAGCAAATCTGAATCTGCTCAACCTCGAAAAGCCAGAGTTCTGAGTATCGATCTTTCTCGAAAGCTTCTCAGATGACTACTCTCTCCACGTATGAATCCCTGCGAATGCCATCGGTCCAATCATAGAGAATACTGCAAACGAGGAAGATAGAGCACTGAGTACCAATACCTGAGACAGGAAAAGATTCTCCAACAGAGAAAAATTCGAATCATGGTACAATGATACTGGGAGATACGTGTTCAGTCTCATCGAAAAAGATGGGACTATTGCTGGCATCTGGTTCTGACGTCCATCTGATGCTCCAGAGCTCGCACAAGTAGAAAACAGAGAACTTGCAGATGCCATCGGGCAACATCCTACCAAGATACACACTGGAGGGATACGCCTCTATCCGAACGCACGAGGAAAATGACTCGCTACCCCACTGATAGAGAGGAGTTCTTTTTATTATAGACACATATATCCGGATGCGTATATGTCTATCGATATCGATACACAGAATATAGCATCACAGAAGGCGTATATCAAGGCTGGATACCAATACGTATGACTCGGGGAAAATAAGAAAACTATCGACAAAAATCCTCATGAGCGACTCGTCTATATCGAACTCCCTCACTAGACCCTACTTCATATACGGATGGCATATCTCGATAATAGCATCAGCAAGTGTCGGCATATTCTCTGTATATCTCTTAGCAAAGTACTTTTTGGTCATTTTTGTATCGAAAATTGTCCGAAAACGACTGATATCATCGATAGAGATCTCGATCTCCTCGTCACTGAGGATGTCTGAGAGAGCATCGAGATTGTGTGCGAAGTCGCGTCCGAGTTCACGCTCCAAGAAGCTATACAGCGAAGGCATACTCACGATCTCCTCTGTATTGATGTGGATTTGTTTTTTCATGCAAGAATCATAGCGAAAAACTTGCTTTTTGCAAAAATTCTATATACTCAGAAAGTCCTTTTCTCGTAAAAGTGGGAGTTCGCTCGAATACAGTGAACGTTTGGACCAATTTATCTTTTCATTTTTTTATATTATGTCTCAAGTACACGGAAAAAAGTACAATCAAGCAGCAAGTCTCATCGAGGCAGATCGCATGTACTCTCTCGCTGAAGCTGTAGAGCTCCTCGAGCGCACCAACACTGTGAAGTTCGACCCTACGATCGAGATCCACTTCAACCTCGCCATCGATCCACGTCAGGCAGATCAGCTCGTACGTAGCACGATCTCTCTCCCGAACGGAACTGGTAAGACTAAGAAGATCGCTGCCTTCACCGATATCGGTAACGAAGACGAGCTCAAGAAGGCTGGTGTCACTGTTGCTGGTGGTGATGATCTCATCGACTCAGTTCTCCAGGGTCATGTCGACTTCGATATCGCGATCGCGACTCCAGGTATGATGAAGAAGATGGGTAAGGTTGCCAAGGTTCTCGGACCAAAGGGTCTCATGCCAAATCCTAAGGCAGGAACTGTCGGTGAAGACCTCATCGCTATCGCTGCTGAGATCACGAAGGGTCGATTCGAATTCAAGAACGACAAGCAAGGGAATGTCCACTCTATCGTGGGCAAGCTCTCATTCGGAAGTGAGAAACTCACTGAGAATATCTCATACTTCGTAAAGGCTATGAAGAGCGCTCGTCCAGCAGGAGTCAAGGGTTCAGTTGCATTCATGAGTACAGTATACCTCTGTAACGCTATGGGTCCTGGTATCCGCCTCGACGCGAACAGCATCTAGTCTCATCTCTTGCTCAGTTCCTGTCATTCCTGCGTATGCAGGAATCCAGTCACTAAAAATATAAATCCCCATCAAGTAAAACTGAGGGGGATTTCTTATGTCTGTTTCTGTCATCCTGACGAAGGAAGGATCTGCTCTGCTTTTGTCATTCCGACAACGGAGGAATCTGTCCCCCGAGTATCCGTCATTTCGAAGTATGAGAAATCCTGCTCTATTTTTCTCCAAAAGAAAGTGCTCGCAAAACTTGCAAAAAAAAAAAAACAATTGCTATACTGAGAAAGTCATCTACTTTTTAACTATACATATATGACCGCCAATACATTTGGAGATGATTATGAATTTCATCAATCCACAGAAAAAATGTTTGAATTACTCTGAGAACTTATCGAAATGAGTAACTCTCTTGATTTAGAAGAGGAAATAAGCGATATTAATTTAGATAATTTTCCTACTTTTAAGAAATATTTAACTGATGCTGAAATTGGAGTATTCACTAACAATGGCCCATCTTTACTTTTTGAAAAAATAGAAGAATTCCTAGAAAAACTTGAGAATATTCCTGATAGTGATAAAGATTTTATCTTTGGAAAACTTTACAACTTATATATAAAAACGGATAATTTCTTACTTATGTTATGAATAAGAGTTCTGGAAAAAAGATGACTACCACAGGAAGCTATTGGAAAGTACAATGCCTTGATGGGAAAATTAATGTGACAATAAAAGAAAGCCCTTCATGCCGAAGGGTTTTTGGTTGGATTGAGGGCAGATTCTTCGTTCCTCAGAATGACAGGAACGCTGGATTCCTGCATCCGCAGGAATGATAGGAACTCAGAAACATTAGATTGCTTCGTATCTCGCGGGTGGCGGGAACAGATTCCTCCGTTGTCAGAACAACAGAGCAAGATATCTCGACTCCGTTCCACTTCGCTCGATATGACAGAGGCCGTTCGTTCTCCATCATTTATAATTTATAATTCAACATTAATAATTTTTTATCCTCTCCCTCGAAACGCACTCAACAATGTGATCTCATCCGCATACTCGATAGAGCCGGCATGGGGGAGTCACTTCGAGAGACGAGATATCTGCACTGGGCGGGGCATCCGCTCGATCGCGTAGAGGGCAGTGGCTTCTCACTCGATATTGGGATTCATAGCGAGGATCGCCTCAGTGATCTGATGATCTGTGGCGATCCGCTCGAAGAGACTCTTGTAGTTGAGTCGGTCTGGGGTGACTCACTGGATCGGAGATATCGCACCTCAGAGGACATGGTATCGTCCGTGATAGACTCAGGTACGCTCTATAGAGAGCATATCGAGATAGTCCTCAACGACACAGAGAGTCGAGCCATCACGCCGTGGATCACGACAGACACTGCAGAGAGACTCACTCATATCAGTCATCGCATGACACTGTTCGCACTCATGTACCTGGGTGTGCAGATCAGCGAGGGCACGAGAGAAGTTCGCAACATAGGAGGCATTCGCCTTCAGGAGAAAAAAGGCGAGCTTGGCCGCCGTCTTCTCGCCAATTCCTGGGAGGAAGTGGATCATGTCGATAACTCGCTTGAGGGCTTCTGGCATAGAGATAACTAATAGGGAATAAGCAATAACTAATAAGTACCAAAACTATCACTTATTAGTTCTTCTGTGTAAATGTCGCATCTCGAACGACTAGGAACGATGACGCATCTACGTTCTGCATCGTCGAGACCACTCATCCGCGCAGGATCATATCGATACTCTTCCCTTCTGCGATGCGGATATCGAGGAGATTCTCCTGGAAGGAGAGCGCCCTATATTGTACCTGGAGTGTACGGATATTGTACCCACGAGTGGCGTTCTGGTTCAGCATCCACACATAGTAGATACCGAGAGAGGTTATCATCACGATCGCGAGGATATACGTCTGCGTGAACGAGAGGCGGAAGTGATCTCGTGCAGCTTGGCGCTCCGAGAAGAATCCGATATGTCATTTTTTGAGGGTGAGGATATTGGCGTTCATGGATTCAAGTAATAGTTAATAACGAATAGGTAATAATTCTATAATATTTTGGTTTTTGTGGTTTTAACACTTGATACAAGTAACTTTATCATTTCGACACTATCTACATGGATACTCTCGTATTCACTCTGAGCAAGATATCAAGAGTCGTGTAACAGTGATATCCAATATTCCGTTTCATTTGCTTCTTTGAGTGCGATAGATAGTTTTGAAACAAAGTCAGCACGACTCTGTCAGAATTCGGCTTCACGAATTAGTGCACCTATAGCAGTTCAACTCCTAAGTAACTGCTTACTCATCACATATTCTTGTTTCGTAGCAGAGATATATGCATATAGTTTTACTATTCTCAGTGCAAAAGCATAACTTTTTTGTTGAAGCAGCGAATTATTCATAAAAATGATACTTACTTTTTAACTATTAGTTTTTAGTTATTACCTATTATCTTCTCCAGCACTCTCATCTTAGCACTTCGACTGCGAGGATTGCCCGCGATCTCTTCTTCTGTTGGCTCGATTGGTTTCTTGGTGTATTTGCGGAAAGGGGCAGGAATACGCGTCTGTCCAGTGAATTCATCAATAACGTCCTGAGTATACTCAGAAAAGAGGTTTTTGACAAGGCGATCTTCGATCGAATGGAAGGTGATCACCGCGATCTTGCCCCCGACACGGATATGAGGCATGATGGCCGCGATCGAGCGTTCGATATGCCCGAACTCATCGTTCACCGCGATACGCAGCGCCTGGAACACCCTCGGAGGCGACTTCGCGTCAAAACTCGCTTCTTCGATAATCTTCAGAAGTTTGAACGTCGTGTCGATCTTCTCAGTTTTGCGCTTCTCACATATTGCCCGGGCGATGAAGAGAGCCTTCTTCTCATCGGCATACCGCCAGAATATCTGCATCAGTTCCCTCTCGTCCATCTTCATCACGAGATCCTCGGCCGTCCGACCTGTCGTCCGATCGAACCGCATATCGAGTGGTCCATCATAGCGCACTGAGAATCCTCTGACTCCATCATCATAGTGCGGACTCGATACTCCGAGATCATACAGGACAAAATCCACTTCACCGTAACTACCAGTATCGAGAACTGTAGCGATATCAGCGAAACTCGCATGCACTCCGACGAATCTCTCAATGAGTCCTGCAGAAGTGATATTCTCTGTAGCATCGCGGAGATTCTCACTATCTCGGTCGAAGCCGAGCAGTCTCGCATCACCCGTGAGATGAGAGAGCATCATGGCCGTATGTCAGCCGAGACCAAGGGTCGCATCGATGACGAGATGCGGATCGGATAGAGTGAGGAGGACTGATCTCACTTCTTCGAGGAGTACGCTTGTGTGAATGAACATAGATAGAGAAAATATGGGAAGACTCTAGCGCTTTTGTTCATCCTGTCAAGTGAGAGTTTTCTCGAGTTTTTTCACAAGAAATTCACATGATTCACACGAGAGAATGTCAAAAAGTGAAAAAGTACAAATTTTGTGTTGAAAAAATGGTGTTTTTTTCTATAATCTTGGCATGTCAAACTTTAAAACTCGGAAAATCCCTGGAGGGAAAAAGATATCAAAAACACTATCGACAGAGACTATCGTGGATCTCACTGTACAGCCACCGAACAAGAGCACGCTCAGGAAGTGGATTGTGGGGATTCTTATATGACTTCTGAGCGCTTTTTTTATCGGGACCATCGCCATCAGGGCCATCAGCAATATGAGCATCACCTCGAACAATGGGGGTACCACGTTTGTACCTATCATCGGGATCGGAACCGGAACGGTCGACAAGATAGCAGGAACGAAGAATATCCTCATCGCCGGGATCGGTGGTGCCGGGCACGAGGGATCGCTCCTCACCGACTCGATCATGCTCGCCAGTATCAACAGTGATGGCGGATATGTAACACTCGTCTCTATCCCTCGAGATCTTTTTGTCGCCTATCCCAAGGGGTATGGTACAGCAGGCAAGATCAACGCACTCTATAGTATGGGAGTCGGGAATAAGCTCGGGATCAAGCTCCTCGCTGAGAAAGTATCTGAGATCACCGGTCAAGGGATCGATGGATATATCGTGATCGACTTCCGTGGATTCCAGAATATCGTCGATGCACTCGGTGGGATCGATATAGACGTACCGAAGGATCTCGTCGACCGAGAGTATCCAGATAATAACTGGGGATATGAGGTATTCACCGTCCGCGCAGGTCCTCAGCAGTTCGACGGAGCAACAGCGCTCAAGTACGCACGTTCTCGTCACTCGACGAGTGACTTCGATAGATCAGAGAGACAACAACTCCTCCTGAAGTGACTCAAGGAAAAAGCATTCTCACTTGGACTCTTCACGAGTCCAACACAGATGAGTGAACTCTATAATGCGATCATCTCTCACCTTGATACGAGTATGACACTCGGTGATGTCGGTGAGTTCGCCCTCAGACTCAAGGATATAGAGAGTAGCCATATCAATATCTATAACCTCAGCAATGAGTGTATCGGCATAAAATGTACTGCTGGGGCCTATCTCTACACGCCTGCACGAGAGTACTTCGGTGGAGCGTCTGTCGTTGTTCCTGAGAACGCGAGTGCGACGAAGCTGAGCTACTATGACGATATCCGTAGGTTCACAGGATTCGTATTCCGATTCCCTGATATCCGCAAGGAACGTGCCCCCATCAGTATCATCGCTGCCAAGGGCAAGGCGAGTCATGCGAAACTCATCATATCCACACTCGGGAAGCTCGGGATCACTTTCGATGATAAAAAAACACTCACCGAATCCACAGGATCGATCGAGAATAGTCATATAAATATCTACTGGAATGATGAGGCCGAGATCGGAACTCCTCTATCATCACCAATCATCCAGGCACTGAAGTTCCTCGAAGAGAAGATCCCATATAGTACTGTGATCCGTAATGAGTATATCACCACGGACGGACCTCGTATCGAGATCGTCGTGGGTAACGATATCGGATCGTATTTTACTTTTGCGAAGCCAGCGTACTATCTGCCCTATATCGCTCCAGCACCCTCTGGATCTGGGATAACAGGAACCTGAGTTCTCGGCAGCGGATCACTCGTCTCATGAGAGAAGTCCAAGTCTCCACAGAAAACAAAAAATAACACCACAGAAAACATAATCCCAGACACAACACCAATCGTACCAAAAATAGATTCATTTGGTGTGACACCATGACAGTGGGAAGAATTCTAGTCTTTTATCATCTCTCCTATGCGATCAACTCTCGAACATATCTCCTTCAACAAGAGAACTCCCTCTCACTATGAACCCAAGCGTAAGAGTGGTTTCCCATGGAAAAAACTCGCCATTCTCTGTGTGGGGAGCATTCTGGTGATCGTCACTGGAGCGTGGATATATTTTATGCAGGGAGTGCCTTCGATCGAGGGACTCGAACATGGAGAGTTCTTCCGCGAGAGCAGTATCATCTATGACAAGGATGGCAACGAGATCTACAGTATCTACAAGGATGGGAAGCGTACCTACATCCCCTATACTTGAGTCTCACAGAGTGCTATCGATGCGATGATCAGTATAGAAGATAAGACTTTTTTCGAAAATCCTGGTATCGATATCATGGGACTCGTGCGCGTGTGAGTGAGCTATATCACCAATGGGAAGATAGGATGACGAGTCGGTGGTGCTTCTACGATATCACAACAGCTCATCAAGAACACCCTCCTCACCAACGAGGTGACTATAAAAAGAAAAATCCAAGAAGCGTACCTCTCATACAGCATGAACAGTACCTATTCCAAAGAAAAAATACTCGAGATGTATCTCAATACGATCTCATTCGGACACAATGCGAGTGGTATAGAACAGGCTTCTCGGACTTTTTTCGGAAAAAGTACGAAGGATGTCGGTCCACTCGGCGCGACGATACTCGCCTCCCTCCCGAACGGTCCTACCAAATACTCTCCGTATATGCACCGTGATCGCCTCATGGGCAAGCTCGAGGTCTACCCTGCCTCTGATCCGGATAACCGCACGATCCTCCTCTCTCCCGAGGATAAGAAGACATACGCGCCACTCTATACTGAGTTCAAGTCATATCTCAGTGGTATGACTCTCGAGAGGCGAAGTGGTGGTGCCCATATCTGTGGCGTCAAGGCTGAATATATCAAAATGGACTTCATAGAAAGAAATACTCTCCTGCCCGACGATGAGGGATGTGTTGATGTTATTTTTGATCATCTCGATGACTTTTTTGGCAATATCAACTTCTCGAAGGACCTCACCGTCAAAGATATAACAGAGTCCTATACGATCGAGTATACGATCGGACGCAAGGACTTCGTCGCTGCGCGAATGCTGGAGGATGATAAGATCGATGGCCCTATATATAAGAAGATCATCTATGATGGGATAGACTTCGAGTTCCGTAAGTACGCCGAGAATATCAAATATCCATACTTCGTCATGTACGTGAAGGAATATCTCGAGACGAAGTACAGCAAAGATATGGATATCACCAGTGGACTCAAGATATATACTACGATCGACCCACGCCTCCAGGAGAAGGCAGAAGAGATCGTGCGCAAGCAAGTAGAGACGAGCAGCAAGCTCTACAGCGCATCGAGTGCTGCACTCATCAGTATGGACAACACGGACGGACGCCTCCTCGCGATGGTCGGTGGTCCTGATTATTTTGATGTGGAAAATGGTGGGAATAATAACATGACCACAACTCCTCGTCAACCAGGATCATCGTTCAAGCCTTTTGTCTATGCGATCGCTATCGCGAAGAACCCGATTGGACCAGAGAGTCCTGTGGCAGATACAGATACGAAGTTCGGGAGCTGGCATCCTGAGAACTACGATGGCAAGTATAAGTGAGTCATGATGGTAAAAAATGCACTCGACTACTCTCGCAATATCCCTGCTGGGAAGATGTACTTCCTCGCGGGACAACAGGACGAGATCGTCAAAACGATGCGAAAGATGTGAATCACGACGCTCGAAGATGAAAAAGATCATGCCTATGGATGACCTCTCGCACTCGGAGCCTGAGAAGTGAAACCGATCGAACTCATGCAAGCATACTCTGTCCTTGCCAATAACGGTATAAAGCGAGATATGTATAGCATCGATAAGATCGAGACCAACGATGGGACAATTATTGAAGAGCATATCCCAGTAGCAGGTACTGAGGTATTCTCCCCTGCAGCATCATATATCACCAATAAGATCATATCCGACAATAGTGCCCGTCCAGAGTCGACCTACTGGCGCAACGCACTCACCGTCGCAGGAAGACTGGTTGCTGCCAAGACTGGAACAGCGAACAAGCCTGCGAAGAAGTGAAGTACAGTGATCCTCCCAGGAGACCTCTGGACAGCGGGATACACCCCTCAGATCACCACGATCGTATGGGCCGGGAATGTAGATGGACGTGCCATGACACCCAAGGCCGAATCCCTCAATTCTGCAGCTCCCATCTGGAAGGCATATATGGAATTCGCACTGAAGGATCTCCCGAAGGCCGAGTGGAAAAAACCAGAAGGAATCTATACCTACAACATCGTCAAAACCAGCGGAAAACTCGCCACCAAGAATACGCCAGAAGGGCAAACCATCTCTACCATCATGGCAGTGAAGCTCGACGAGTACGATGATGGCGTCAAGGAAGTACGCATCGATACTCTCTGTAATGGGGCCGTCACTGAGAATACTCCTCCTGATTCGATCCGGACGATCTATATCCCTACTGGAAAACCAGTTATCGATGGCTATGATCCAGAGTGGACGTCGAGCTTCTTCGCGAGTCTGAGGAGGTGAGCCGCATGAACAGGATGGACAGAGTCCAGTGGGGAATATAGTGATGCACCATGTGATACTCGACCAACCGGACTCGGTAGTGTCACGATATCCATCGATATCCTAGATGCAATGACGGCATCTATAGGATACCTCGGGGATCGTATGATACAAGAGGTCCGCATCATGCCAAGTGGCGGAGAAGGTAGGGTCATCTCATACGGTAGCGGTTCACGAAAGAATGGAACCGAGAATTTTGCTATATCAACGACGGCGAATCCAACGATAACAGTAGAACTCATCGATATCTATGGGTACAAGTATAATATATCCAAGACGCTCATCCAGTGAGATATATCCGGCACCGGAGTCACTCCAGACGTAGGGCCTACCGAGCCACCAGTCATCACCATGATCAATCCAAAGGCAAAAAACCTCAATCTGTATGCTGGAGATCCTTTTAACCTCAGATTCCGTGCTGATATCAACACGGCCAACCGAGAGATCCAGGTCCTCATCGATGGTGTAGTCTCCCAGACTGCCACGAGCGGTGAACTCTTCGTCATACCGATGAGTTCCGCAGGACTCACAGATGGGATACATACAGTGTTGATCACAGCTGTGGATGGTGAGTTCCGTCGGACCGAGAAGAGCTTTACGCTGACAGTTCTCCCGAGATAGTGAGGTCAAGGTTCGATTATTTTCTATTTTCTTCTTATGCAATTCTCACATGTCACCCTCTCATACCGTGAACGGAGTGTTCTACGAGATATAGATCTCGAGATTGAGAGTGGTGAGTTCGTCTTCCTGATCGGTGCATCTGGAAGTGGCAAGACGAGTATGATCAGGTCGATGATCGGCGCGATCAGACCCAAGAAGTGAGAGATATATGATGATGCTGGACGTGATATCACCAAGCTCTCGAGTCGTGAACTCCTCCAGTACCGCAGGACTATGGGTATCATATTCCAAGACTTCAAACTCCTCGCTCGCAAAACCGTGAGAGAAAATGTTGCCTTCGCCATGGAAGTCTGCGGATATGATAGTGAGACCATAGCAAAACGCGTACCAGAGGTCCTCTCCGAAGTCGGACTCCTCGAGAAGCAAGGGAAGTTCGTCGAGACACTCTCATGAGGGGAGATCCAGCGTACCTGTATCGCTCGTGCCCTCATCCATCATCCTCATATCATCATCTGAGATGAGCCAACCGGGAACCTCGATCGCAAGAACGCGAACGAGATAATGCATCTACTCGACACCCTCAACAAGGATGGGAAGACTATCATCATGGCAACTCATGATGACCAGGTCGTGAACGCGATGAAAAAACGAGTCATCGCCTTCCAAGATGGCATGATCATCTCGGATACAAAAGAAGGAACATATTGCCTGTAAAAACCTAGGAAGTCGGTATCTTATATCTCATGGTTCATACTTTCTATCTATATCGCATGCTCCTCAAAGACGAATCCCTCTCTCGTAAATTCATCACCAAGTGAGCGTGGATGTATTTTTTTGTATTCCTGGCGGCACCTCTCGGATATATCACCAACATCATCCTAACCTGAGTCCTCACTAAGGTGGAATTCGGTATCATGTATGGTGTCATCAGTCTCCTCTCACTCGTGGGAATATTCTCCGACATGGGACTCACCGAGAGTCTGAACTACTTCCTCCCCAAGTACCTCCTGAAGTGAGACTACGCACGCAGTAAGTATCTCCTGCGGTTCGTCTTCATCAACCAGATGATCATGAGTGCGCTCGTAAGTGGTGCTCTCTATCTGAGTGCCCCTTGGCTCGCGACTCACTTCTTCCATGAGCCACTCGCTCTCTGAGTGATTCAGATCATGTCACTCTTTTTCTTTGGACTCCATACGCTCCAAGTGATCACATCTTTTTTTGGCTCGATACAGAATGTGAAAATACAGAAGATGATAGAACTCATCCGTACCACTTTGGTCGTGAGTGGTATGGCGATGTTGGCTCTCTCAGATACGACTGATCTCCTTGCCTACTGTTGGGTATGGGTCACTGCCATCTATGCCACCTGTCTGATCGCTGGAGTGATATTCTATATAGGCTACTATCGACAATATTTTGATATAAAAACTGAGCAAGATACCACACTCAGGAGTACCTTCATACAGTACTCGCTCGGAACACTTCTCTCGGCGAACGTAGCCATACTCCTGCATCTGGTAGACCAACTCTTTCTTACGTACTTTATCGGTGCAGAAGCGACATGAGAGTACAAGGTATACCTGAGCTTGATTGGGATTCCTTTTATATTCTTCTGACCCCTTATCGCCTTCCTCTACCCAGTGATCTCAGAGATCGGGAGCCGAGGAGATCACGGGAAGATCAGGTCCATATTCCGGATATTCTCGAGTTATCTGAGTGTGTTGATGCTGTGGGTTGCTGGATTTTTTGTCATGACGGGGCCGCATCTCGCGGGACTGTTGTTCGGAGATGAGTATCTCTCCTCTGGTGTGGCACTCTACTATATCGCACCGTTCCTCGTACTGAACGCCCTGATACAAGTGAACTTCCAGATACTCGGAGGACTCGGACATGTACGCAAGCGTATCACTATACTCGCCTGGACACTCCTCGTCAATATCATCCTCAGTATCATAGCGATACTCGGGTACAAGTATGGATATCTCGGATTCCCAAGTGGCTCTGCAGCAGCATCTGCGGCTGTGGGAGCCTCCTGGATCTGTATGTGGTATCTTAGCTACCGAGGGATCCGAGAGTATGCTCATGGATTTGACTGGTCGTTCTTCTGGAACAATACCGTCGTAGTGATCGTCCTGACATGAGCGTACATGTTCCTGATACACGGGCGAGACCTCACACTCGGACTCACGGGCAAGATGTCCTATATACCGAGTGTCTGACTTGCAATATTCGTCTGTTTGACTATATTCCTTATAGTGAACCTCTCTCATCTACATACCTTCTGGGATACGATCAAGAAGGTCCGAAGTGGACACCTCTAAGAATCCTGTATTCCCCCTATAGTTTCGTCACCCTACTAATTCTCACCTCTATGCTCTCTCTCATACTCGCTGGTATCGGATTCGTCGTCTGGGCGCTCATCATCATCAACACCTACTATTCTACTGACTATAGTAGCGTAGATCACCTGAGTCCTGACTATGCTCGACCGATCTGGGAAAGTGGAACCACGCTTGCTAAGATGATATCGTCCCCTTTTGGGAGCTATGTCGTCAGTATGCTCGTCATCTATGGAGTCTATAAGGCCTTCAGCTTCTGGATGACGAAGAAGAACGAAGTCAGGTTCTCTGTGGGATCAGTCTTGGGATTTACTCTCTTGCATCTCTTCGTTGTCTGTACAGTCTATGCCGGTATGCCAGAAGGGAAACAGATGATCCTCGCACTGGGGACTCCGAGCGCGTTGGTGTTGTTTTTTCATATACTATCGCTACTTATCTATCCCCTCGTACTCACTCTCGTCGCTCGCGCTTGTGGATATGGGATACTCTCTCGATCGATCGAGAACTGGAGTACGCGAGATATCCGTGTGACCGTGCTCGCAGATGTGATGGTAGGATTCTTCGTATTCGCAACGCTATTGCTCATACTCGCGATGCTCGGACTCTATACACTCACAGGACTCATCGTCGTACTCGTCGTGATGAGCGTGGTCGGATGGCAGGGATGGATACGTACATACTCAGATATACGCAAACCCCTCCTTGTCCTCGATAACCACGAGACGGGTAAGTGACTCTATGCACTCATCAACCCAAGACTCCTCTCTCTGGAGTTTGCCTTCCTCGCACTCACCCTCATGATGAGTGTCGCATGGATCAGTATCATACGTCCGATGCCGATCGGATGGGATGATCTCGGAGTCTATATGAACCAACCGAAGATGCTTGCACTCACGGGAGAAGCACTTCAGGGAGCCGGTATGTATACATGGCAACTCATCACGGGAAGTGGGTTCCTCTTCTCATACAATGCAGCCCAAGCCTTCTATGTGAACCAACTCGGGAGCATCCTCGCTGTCATAGCCATCACGCTCGGACTCTCAGTGATGCTGGGTTCCACAGGCAAAAAATCATTCATCTCACTTCCCCTCCTTCTCGCAACTGTCTACTACGTCATGCCGATGACGGTGTTCCACCATACCAAGGATATGAAGCTCGATCCCGCCCTCCTCTTTATGAGTGTGACAGCCTTTATGACGTTCTTTGCTTTTGTCGGGAAGATGGTCCCTACTGGGAAAAAAGAGAAAAATACATACATGCGTATTCTCATACTCGTTGGTATTCTGCTCGGCTTCGCCTTTAGCGTGAAGGTGACGAGTCTCATGCTCGTACTCGGTATCCTCGGCCTCTTCGCATACAGACTCCTCTCATTCTGGGGATATATGGGATTCTTTTTTACCTTCCTCGCGATATTCACCGAGGCCAATCTCTGGTCAGTCATGAACGTATGGATGCCGAAGGATAGCGGACTCCTCCATATGATCGCACTCGGACTCCTCGCACTCGGGGTTGCATCTTTTGTGATCGCATATATCAGGAAGTCACGGCAGAACTTCGTCCACTATATCATAGGCAGTCTCGTACTCATACTCGCCTTCTTCGTGGGACTGAGCCCGTGGATCATCAAGAATACCTCTGAAGTCAAACCATGGAATAACCCCAATAATATAGAAGCCAAGTCTCTGATCATGGGATCGATCATGGGTGGTTCGGGTGCAGGATTCCAGCCGGACTTCACGCGGATCATGTCGAAGGAAGAATACAAGGCCAAGACCGATATCCTCAATAGTACCAATATCAGTTCTGATGGACAGTCACAGAACGAGGACTTTGGTCGATATTTTGGTTATGAAAAAGGGATCAATAACTACGTCCGCCTCCCGCTCAATCTCACCTTCCAGAAGAATCAGGCAGGAGAGTTCACCTCTATCACCTATATCTTCTTGGCACTCATCCCAGTGCTATTTCTCTTCGCACGTGGACGGTATAGTTGGGCGTTCGGCACGGTCGTCACACTCGCACTCATCGCTCTCTTCGCATATGGGTTCATGGGACCGACGAAGGGCAACGACGATGCTGAGCGATATCCAGTCAGGACAGCTCTCGAGAATACATACAGCACTATCAGTACCAATGAATCCTATCGTGCGAGTGCAAATGATCGACATGGTACTGCTGGAGTAGAGATCGGAGAGTCGATCAAAATAGGCGCAACATATCTCAGTGACATCTATGCGATCATCATCCGCAAGCCGATACTCGAGTGACTCTATGCACTCAAGGCTGGGGAATGGATCACGGACAAGCTCTCACTCAAAAATGATGATCAGTACCCTCTCCTCATGGGATATCTCATCCTCCTGATTCTCAATATCATCTTTATCGCGAGTATCCACTTCCTCACGAGAGACGAAGACGAAGACGCGGGCTTCCGTGAGATGAGTGTGATCCTCAACACATACGGATTCCTCTTCCTGGTATCTGCGTTCGGGATCGTATGGTATGGTATCTTCGTCTATTTTATCTTCTTTGCCCTGATCGGACTCCTCGCTGCTCGGTTCAACACGTTCGATGCACACGATGAGAAAAATCCAAACCTCTTCGCAGTAAAATCAACACTCGCAGGACTCCTCTTCATATTCATCGCACTCTACTTCGTGAGAACTGCACTCCCACACGCGTGGACCAATCTCCGCAGTGCAGGATTCAACGAGTACAAGTACTCTATCCTCGATCAGGAAGAGACCCTCTTCACCTATAGGAGCGACTACTTCGTACCGATCGCCACGATGAACCTACGGGATACTGCAACCCTCACGGGCGTGATAGCCAAGGTGTCATCACCGAAACTCAAGGAACTCCTCACAGGCCTCGCAGCAGATAAGTCAAACTTCCTCGCGGCTGTCGGACAAGTGATACCACAGGCCGAGAAGTCCAAGGATGCCACACTCAAGAGAGACGGACGTATCATGGCAGACTATATCTATGATAAGGTCCTCTATCCGACTCGCGAAGAGGCCAATACGGATGGCATCTATCGTATCGGTACGTTCATGACTTACCTCATCAACCAGAACGCCAAGCGTTATTATGATGATAGTCTGGTATTCGCCTTCAACACATACTTCTACGAGCCGAGTCCTGAGACTACGATCGCCAAGATGCAGAAGCTCGGGTTCAAGTTCCTCCTCATCGATCTGAACGCTGCTACTATCGACCGCGATCCACGTCGTGTCCTCACACAGCGATATGAGAATCTCCTTCTCACTATGAGAGCTAAGAACCTCACCCTCGTCGACACGGACAATCTCTGTCTCAGACTCGCACTCGATGAGTACAAGTCAGGCAAGCTCCAGAGTATAGATGAGTTCGTAGATATAGCAGGAACCAACTACGAGAGCTACCGTACTGCCAGTGGTGGCACCCAACAGCAGATCGGCCGCGGACAGAAGCAGAGACAGTGTTATAATTATGTTCTGAACAGTATCTACAAGGAAGATGGTGCCAAGCGTTATCCTTACCTCGCCGAGATACAGAGTGCCGTAGACAAGAACGATGCTGTGAACAACCCTGAGCTCCTCGCTCGCGTCCTCTCCAACTACGTGGGACAGAGTTACTTCGCACTCTATGAAATCACAGATCTCCCTACGACAACTCCAGTGACGACTCCGACTCAGACAGGTACAACACGATAAAAAGAAAAACCTCCTCAATTATGGGAGGTTTTTTGACTTTAGGGATGGATTGGGGTAGTATACAGTAGTAAATTCTATAATTCTTCAAGATCTAAAGTCACTATGTTCACCATCAGGAAAATACATGGGATATATATACTCTTCAACATGGCCTTAGCTGGGAAGCCTATAAATACAGCATTGATAGATAGTTTACGCTCATCAGAATCTCAGAGCGCGGCTAATAAGGCGGACGTACTCTCAAAAGTTGAGTGAATCACTCAACTTACACCGACATCAGAATTAGAGAGACAAGTCAATACCTATTTTACTCCAGATACTAAGAAATATAAGTTCATAAATTTATTCTTCAAAGAACACCCTCATGTATTTTCTGATCTCATACGTGTAGTACATAAATTCAGACTCAATAATAATGAACAAGACTGGCATATACCTCCTGAACATATGCCATCGATACAACAAATTTTTCTGTTTCAAGGACGAGAGTCAAAAACCTGAGTGAAAATACCGGCATTTATAGAATTGATCAGTGAGCATAAAAAATTTATAGCATTTTGTTCATGACAAAAATCACTTCTCGATATAGGCTCACATGAATTCATGCTCATTCCTTACAAAAATCTCGTTCGAAAGCAAAAAATACAAGAACTCATTATTCAATGACTTGTCAGGAATATAGATGGATGTAATTCGACAAATTATGAACAGTTTTTTAAATCTAGGAAAGATCGTATATTACATTATATTAAAGCTATATTTGGTACAAATATACTCGGATTAGAATGGTGTCAGACTGTCGAACAATTTTCGAGTGAGCTAGATAGATTTTCTAGAACGGGGAGCTGAAATGATCGAAAGCGTATATGGAAAGTGATACAAGGATTTTATGCCTGGAGCGACGTGGTTGAGATCGAGGAGCGTTATGCCGATCTCCTCTCTAAGCTCCCAGAGGTACCAAAATGGCTAAAAAAGAAATGTGGTATCAATATAGTAGATGTCACATCCGAAAAAGACCCACTGGGTAATACTATCTATAGTGGACTATGGAAATATAATACTGATACTGTTATCAAAGTTTCATGGCGTGCGAAAAGACCACGAAGTACTCTGCAGAAAAAATGGGAAAAAGAAGATTATGGTCACGCTAGAAGTACGCGTGATGACCTATGACTTTCATTCACATATCCAGATGACACTTCTGATGACATAAAGGCAGATATACATATAAGAACTGTCCCGCTTATGCCACGAAACTGATATATATTGAAAAAAAAAGGTGGACTTGAGAATGAAGAAATCTATAAGAATATGATCAATGATCTGAAACTTAAAAAAAAGGAACCACTATTTGAAAGTAGCGAGCAATGATGAGATCCAAATATGAGAAACACCAGTATGAGTGGCTTTGCCTTCTTCGAATGAAGGGCGAGATGATGTGAACTTCAGTTTAGCACAGAATCTATAATGAAATGGAAAAAGATTGATGATATAAAATATAAACCTAAATGACTCCTACATGCGATCATGCGATGATCCCACCAAGCAACACCTCAAGAATTAATCGACGCACTCCCACAATGGATAGATAGAAAAAATCTTCCTATCTTTGATTGTGCAAGTGACAATGAAGTTTTCATTAAGATGATCAATGATCAGCTTATTATTCCATATATATATAGTGAGGAATGAAGTCGGCCTATAGTACTAATTACTACAAAAACTCATGAGGCTGAATTTAGAAAGAAATGGAGTACTGAGTTTAGGAGGTATGAATGAACTAGCGATATACATCATGAAAGCCTAATGAGATATATAGACTCATTGAAACAATCTCAATAGAAATATGGCATCATGGTACTGAAGAAAATTTTTTACAAGATAACTCTCTACGATTGTTTATCTTATTTTCCTTCGACATTTTTCTCTTTTTCTATATACTCGACAGCATATATCTTCCTATGCTAGAGTCTTTTGACACATTTTACATCGAGCGGTTTGAGTTTGATAGGACATTGCTCATTGCTCGATTCTATTATTCGTTCGATCATCGAGTTGAGTTCATGGAGGAGATAGACTTCACTAGCAGTGAGTTCTCACTCCGAGAGGATATGGATGATTCTACGATAAGTACGTTCCTCTGGCATATATCGATAGCGCTCGGTATCAGCTACTACAAGCTCTCCCCTACCACGCATATCGTCGTGGAGAGTGGTGTACTCGATGCAGATATGATGACCTTCTGGAACAAGTTCTATACCCTTGGGCTTGGGGAATTCTTCTACCGCAACGATATCGATCCTCGTGGACTCGCTGTGTTCTCATCGGACTCAGAGACACTATACCAGAGTCATCGTGTCACGGCATCAGAGAGAGCTATTGTGCCTGTGGGCGGAGGCAAGGATAGTATCGTCTCGATCGAGCGCATACGTGCATCAGGGGTGCCGATGGATCTGTTCACCTTCGGCAAGGACAATCCGATCTATGCAGATACGGCTCGTATATCTGAGCAATCTCGCCTCATCGTGAAGCGCACCCTCTCCCCGACCCTCTTCGAGATGAACAAGTCCGGCTATTATAACGGTCACATCCCGATCACGTGAGTGATATCCTTCGTCCTCATGGCAGTCGCATATATGTATGACTACCGATATATCGTGTTCAGCAACGAGCAGAGCTCCAACTTCGGGAACCTGGACTATCATGGCATGAGTGTGAACCATCAGTACTCCAAGAGTCTCGAGTTCGAGGATGACTTCAGACAGTATGCCAAGCAATACATGACGGAGGATATCGAGTATTTTAGTATGATGCGGCCGTACTATGAGGTCAATATCATCACTCAGTTTGCGATATATCAGCAGTATTTTGGAGTTTTTACGAGTTGCAATACGAACTTCACCATCACGCGTACGCATGAGAAAGAGGGACGTTGGTGTCGTAAGTGTCCCAAGTGTGCCTTCGTCTGGGCATGTCTGCATCCGCACATTACACAGGACGAGATGCTCTCGATATTCCACTGAGATATGTATGAGGATACGTCTCTCATTCCCCTCTTTCGTGAGCTCGCTGGAGTGGACGGACACAAGCCTTTTGAGTGTGTAGGTACCAACGAGGAGATCCTCTGGAGTATGCATGAGAGTATAGAGAGACTCGACTGAACCCCCCTCCCGCCAGTACTCCGAGATATCGAAGAGAAGGCACTCCGTCTCATGCCAGACAGCTGATGGAGAGCTCTCTGAGACAAGCTATTCCATGAGTATCCGAACAATATCCCTCTTATCTTCCAGCCCGCATAACACATGACTCTCACAGGACACATCGCGATACTCGGATTCGGACGAGAAGGAGTATCGACCTATTCTTTTCTCATGAAGCAGTGATATACCGATATCACCATACTCGACAGACGAGCACTCTCCGAGTTCAGCGAGACAGAACGAGCGATCTTGCAAAAAGAAAAGCATATCCTCGGTGAAGAATATCTCAATACTCTCAGTAACTACGATACGATTATCAAGGCTCCTGGTATCTCCCCATACCATCCGCAGATACTCCCATATAGAGAGCGGATCACGAGTCAGACAGAGATATTTTTTGATAACTATGGAGGCCAGATCATCGCCGTCACGGGAACCAAAGGAAAATCCACGACGACGAGCCTTATATATACGATGCTCCGCGATGTTGGATATAGTGTCGGGATCGTGGGTAATATCGGGAATCCAGTCCTGGACTCACTCGATGCTGGATACGAGTATGTCGTGTTCGAGATGTCGAGCTATATGCTCGACGGTGCGCGGATCAACCCATATATCTCCGTGATCGTGAATCTATACCGAGAGCACCTCGACTACCATGCTGGATATGAGAACTATAAGCGGGCGAAGTTCTCTGTGATCGGACCCGATAGCTATCTCGTGTTCCCTGTAGTTCTCACTCCAGAACTCGCAGGATACCAGAATATATCAAAAAGCTTCGGACCAGAGTGAGAGAGTCATGTGAGGGATGGATCTTTTTATATGGGTGATATCCCTCTTTTTCCCACACAGAAGATACAACTCCTCGGCGCACATAACCAAGACAATATCAGTGCCACGATAGCAGTATGACTCCATATGGGTATCCCGAGAGAGTCGATACAGGTGAGCATGGAACAGTTCGTCGGACTACCGCACCGACTAGAGAGAGTCAGCACCAAGGAGGACATCACCTTCTACGATGACGCGATCTCGACCACTCCTGAGAGCACGATCGCAGCGATCAGATCCATCGAGTGAGTAGATACTATCTTTCTGGGTGGGAGTGACAGAGGATATGACTTCACGAACCTGATAGATGAGCTCATCGCATCCGATATCCATAACCTCGTATTCTTCCGAGATACAGGGACTCTCATGGCAAGCATCCTCACAGAGCGTCTCTGAGATGATATGAGTCGATACGCTACCCTCCATACGAACTCTATGTCCGAGGCAGTGGACTTTTCCTTCGCACATACGAGATCCTGATGAGTATGTCTCCTCTCATGTGCATCACCGAGCTATTCTCTATGGCGCAACTTCGAGGCCAAGGGGGATGAGTTCAGGAAGTACATAGAGGAACATGTTTCACAAAAAACTGCTAGTTAAGCAGTTTTTTTAAAGTGTCTTCTTATAGGATATGCTGGTGTGATTGATTTTGCGATATCTTCCTGATCCTGAGTCAACTCAACTGGGATTCACAACCTAGAGGCAATAATCGATACAATACGCCCTCACTCTCTGTATACTTTATCTGATACATTTTGGTTTGTATTCCAGAGTTCACCATCGACCAAGAACCAATTTCTACCGAATAGATAAGAATTCAGCTTGGAATTATAGTCTTTTCTGAGTATCTGTCATACTTCTATAGCCCTTTGATACATAGCATAGTTATATCACCCTGATCATCTAAGCAAGGATAAGAATACCTTATTCATACTATCAAGAAGGGATTTTACCTCATGAACTTCCTCGATCTTGGAACTCTCTGATGGTATATCTGATGGCCTATATCACAGAGATGCTCTGAGATAGTCTATTTCTCATAACATATTCGCAATTTCACTAACGTCAACTATCGGGCTCTGTTTTGGTGTGAATTCAACTACGTTGCCTTGCTGGCTACGTGCTCACACAAGAACCTCGACACGTCACTGTGTTGAGGCCATTGGCACATCTGTTTGTTCGGATCTTCCTCGATCCAAAGGGATGGCTGGGGTATGATGATGGACAAGTCTATTCATAAAAATCAGGGATATTACTCCCTGATTTTACCAGAATCGCATATTTTTGCAATATTATCTTTTTTCCCCGACGAAGAGTTCCGTATTCTGCCCCATCTTCTTAGCGACGACTTCGATCAGTACTCGAGAGATCCACATAGATGTGAAGAGTGAGAGGACGATACCGAGACCGAGCATGAGACCGAATCACTTGATCATAGAGACTCCCATGACGAAGAGGATAACTGCAGAGGTCAGAGACGTGATATGTGAGTCCCAGATCGCTGTCCATGACTTATCGAATCCGATATGTACTGCCTTCTGGAGAGGGTGACCATCACGGATTGCCTCACGCATACGCTCGAAGATGAGGATGTTGGCATCGATCGCGAGACCGATAGAGAGGATCACACCTGCGATAGAGGCGAGAGTCAGTACTGGACCAGAGAACTTCACGAGAGCGATAAGGAGAGTCGTATACGCGATGAGAGCAACTCCCGCGAGGAGTCCGCTCACTCGGTAGTAGAACGTGAGGAAGACGAATATAGTAGCGAGACCAATGAGGCCTGCGATGAGGATCTCACGGAGTGCATGAGAACCGATCTTGGCATCGATCGTACGCTCACTTGTGAGGTAGATCGGAGCTGGGACGATACCGGTGTTGATGTTATTCGCGAGTTCCTTCGCTGAGGCGATCGTATATTCACCCGTGATGACCGCTCGACCATCTGGGATCACAGATTGGATCGTCGGTGCCGTGAGTGCCTGACCTCCCACGTAGATCGCGAGTTGCTTCCCGAGGAGACGCTTCGTGATATCGGCGAATATACTCTTCCCCTCATCGTTGAACAGGAGCTCGATCTGTGGTTGTCCAGACTGGTTGAACGTAGATGCAGCAGAGACGAGATATGCATCGTTCAGTATTCGTCCGTCAGTCGTCTTGGCTACCGTCCACATACTTGGCTGTTCTGCGATACGGATGAGTGAGTAGTCGTATTCTTTTTGTGCTACTGTCGCTCCAGTACTTCCAGAAGCAGAGGCAGCAGTGATATCTCGGCGAGCCGTCACTTGCACGATCGCGTACTCACCAGGATCACGAGTCGACCCTGAGAGTCCGATAGTCTCAGCTCCTGGGATATATCTCACTCCAGTCGTATGTGGGAGAGCCACACTGTCCATACCGGTGAAGGCGAACTGCGCAGGAACTGATCCAGATGCACTATAGTATGCTACCATCTCGTACTGATCACGATACTTGGCTCCGACAGTAGTCATAGGAGACGTCTGGAGTTCCTTGGCTGCACTTTCAGCGAGTACGCGACGAGCGAGCTTGTCCTCTTCACTGATTGATTTTTTTTCTTCCTTGAACTCGAGCTTCACGACCTTTCCGATAGTCTCTTTTGCTTTTGCTATATTTTCACGGCTTTTCTGTTCTTTTTCTTCTTCTGAGATGTCTCCATAGTCCTGAGTTGGGATCTGGACGATGATATGCGTCTCATCTCCATAGTTAGCAGTCTGGATCGTCGGCTCAGAGAGCCCGAGAGATCCGACACGGCGATCGATGATCGTCTTGATCCCTTCTATGATACTTGGTCTGTCGATAGTCACTCCTGACGCAGTCACTACAGAGTCGAAGTCTATCTTGTAGTCGAGCTCGATACCTCCCTGGAGGTCGAGTCCGAGCGTATACGGCTTCGACAGTGCTGGGATATCGATCCCCATCTTGTCCCATGGGACGATATAGATCGCAGATGCGACGATGAGAGAGACGGCGAGTATAGCTCGTTGAGTGAGTGTCATAGAGAGAGTGAGATAGTAGGATAAGAGATGGAGGAGATTATAGAAAAAGTTTGACTTTTTGCAAGCTAGATTTTGCAATATAATCATGAATATGATACACTTATTTTGTATTAACTCGGAATCTTGCATTTTGCATCCCTAATCTTGAATTATCTTATGTCTACTTCCCTCCTCGACTCTGCCCGCGTATACACCAACTTCCTCCTGGAACACTGCACGGCGTACCCATACCACAACCCTAACCATACTCGTGGAGTGTTCGACCGAGCGACCTATCTGGCCATGGCGGAGGGGATCGAGTGAGAGGATATCGAGGATCTCCAGCTCGCGTGCCTCTTCCATGATACAGGGTTCACCGTACAATATCAGAAAAACGAACACATCGGTGCACAGATCGCCCGCAAGTGGCTCGCCGAGCAACATCATCCAGCAGAGCGCATAGATAAGATCGAGAACATCATCATGGCGACTGTCCTCTTCTCGAAGCCTCACACTCACCTCGAACGTATCATCCAAGACGCGGATCTGGACAATATCGGGACCAAGAGTGAGTTCTTCTACTCTCAGCGACTGCTCGAAGAGGTCCGCACCGTCGGACAGATGGAGACCTCTGACTGCGCGTATTGGCAGTTCGTCTATACGCTCCTCACCAAGTACAAGTTCCACACCAAGACTGCCAAGTCTGAGCGTCACGACCAGCAACTCCTCGACGTCGAGCATCTAGAGAAGTTCCTCGAGATGATGGGTTGCGAGGTCCCGAGACAGGAGAAGGATAGCATGCATCAAGTATAAAAAGAAAAGCTCTCATTTATAATGAGAGCTTTTTGATTATGCTTCCGGTAGATACGGAGTTATTGCTTTGTCTAAAATACTCTTTTGTTCTCATTTCCAACCCCATCCAGTAACTTCTGAATCAGGATCATTAGTTGCTCTTTGGATTGTTCAGGCGATCAACTCTCGAACTTTTAGAGGAAGTGTCAGTATGGTCATATCTGCCCAAGCCTGCATTTCTCATTTTGGTTTCGATTGTCATACGATATCATTGGCTATCTTACTGAGTGCCCCACTTAGTTCTGCCATCTTTTTAGTTAGCACTGCGGGATCTTCCGATGCTGGACTTATCTCTCTTCAACTAAAATCCGATAGACATGAAACCCTCCTCTTTTGAACAGTAAACATATATAAAAAGATAAGAAATATCGAACAAATCTATTGTACAGGATTCTCGTAGAATACAAGACTTTTTATAAAAATTCACACAACACGAGAAGTGATGCTCTTTTTTGACTACAGAGTAAAAAATCATATACTCGCTTCATGTTTCATCTGCTCGTCATTGCGAGGTACGAAGCAATCCAGGTTCCTGAAATACGGGGCATGGATCGCGTCATACTTCGCGATGACAGAAACAATTTTGCATCTTTAATCTCGAATCTATTATGATCACTCACGACATGATCGAGCGGATCACTCCCCTCTCCGATCGAGTCCTCCTCAGACCGATCGATGCAGACAAGGTCACCGCATCAGGTATCATCATCCCCGACTCCGCGAACAAGGAACGACCATCACTCTATGAGGTCATCACCGTATGACCAGGAAAACTCGACAAAGACGGAATACTACAAAAAATCGACCTCCAAAAAGGAGATCGAGTGATATCAGGACAATATAGTGGCGACGATGTGAGGGTCGGAGACACGACCTACAAGCTCGTCGGGGCTGAGTATATACTGGCGAAGATTAGTTAGGAAAAATATTCCCCCACTTTAATCGTACTCCTGCAATTAGCTCAACTGCAACTTGCAAACGATTAGCTCACTTTTGAAGACCTATATCAATATTATTTAGCTCAGCCTTACTAATTAAGGCCAAGGCAATTCTTATCTCTGACAACTCTGTATTATTAAAAGTTCCGTCATCGAAAAGTATATCTAATATTGCGTCTCTTTCTCGTTTGTGCCAATCTGGCTTTTGAAGTAGATTTTGTACTTCTGGACTAAGAAAGGACATACTCATTAAAATTAAGTTTAATAAACACACTTTAACCATAAAAACACTTATGTCAAAACAAATTCACTTCGGAGACGAGGCTCGCCTCCAGATGTTCGTCGGTATGGAGAAGGTCGCCAAGGTAGTATCTGCTACTATCGGGCCCAAGTGACGCAATGTCATATTTTCTAAGGGATACGGTGCACCACAAGTGACCAACGATGGTGTCACGATCGCTCGAGAGATCGAGCTCGCTGATCCGATCGAGAATATGGGAGCTGAGCTCATCAAGGAGGCTGCAAGTAGAACCAACGATGCAGCGGGTGATGGAACTAGTACTGCTACTCTCCTCACCTATGCGATGGTGAAGGAGGGACTGCGTGAGATCCGCTCTGGGATCAACGCTATAGAGCTCAAAAACGGTATGAAAAAAGCAGGATCCCTCGTGATCGCCGAACTCGCGAAGATGTCGACTCCACTCAATACGAGTGAGGAGATCGAGCAAGTCGCGACGATATCGGCTCAGGATGTCGAAGTAGGGAAAATAATTGCAGACGCGATGGAAAAAGTCGGCAAAGATGGTGTGATCACCGTGGAGGAGGGACGCACATTTGGCCTGGAGGTCGAGGTGACTGAGGGGATGCAGTTCGACAATGGATATATCTCGCCATACATGATCACCGATGGTGAGAAGATGGAGGCTCGCATCGAGGACGCCCATATCCTCATCACGGACAAGAAGATCTCGTCACTCAAGGATATCCTCGGAGTCCTCGAGTCACTCGCACAGAGTGGATCTCGCGAGCTCGTCATCATCGCAGATGATATCGATGGTGAGGCTCTTACGGGTATTATTTTGAACAAGCTCAAGTGAGTACTCACGGTACTCGGGATCAAGGCTCCAGGATTCGGTGATAAGAAGCGGGAGATGCTCCGAGATCTCGCGATCCTCACGGGTGCGACACTCATCACGGATCAGACATGATATCAGCTCCCGAACGCTCATGTCGAGCATCTCGGTCGGGCGAAGGCAGTTATATCAACCAAAGATAGTACAACGATCATCTCTGGAGGCGGAGACTCACACCTTATCGAGGCAAGAGTACGAGAGCTCGGAGCTGAGCTCGATGCATCAAAATCGAACTACGATAGAGAAAAACTCGCAGAGCGAATAGCCAAGCTCGCAGGTGGGATCGCCGTGATCAAGGTGGGAGCGGCGTCAGAGGTCGAGATGCGAGAGAAAAAACTCCGAATCGAAGATGCACTCAATGCAACCAAAGCTGCCGTAGACGAAGGGATCGTGGCAGGTGGTGGAGTCGCACTCCTGAAGGCTGGACGAGTCCTCGAGACCGCAGAGTTCACTCAGGCAGAGAAAGTCGGGGCTGATATCGTGATGCGAGCACTCTCATACCCAGTTCGTCAGATTGCTGACAACGCGGGTAAGGAGTGAGCAGTTATCGCATCAGAAGTGATCAAAAATCCAGATCCACACTACGGATATGACGCGGCTCGTGACGAGTACAAGGATCTCGTACACGCTGGGATCATCGACCCGACCAAGGTAGCTCGCTCGGCTCTCGAGAACGCTATCTCTATCGCTGGTATGTTCCTCACGACAGAGGCTCTCATAGTCGATACTCCAGGGGAGAAAAAAGAACCGATGATGCCACCAGGTGGAGGGATGGGTGGGATGTACTAAAAAAATATTTGATTTGTCAGATCCTACTAGGGACGACGAGATCTCCTTCTTAGGATTACAAAAACCCTCCAACATTATTCTGGTGGGTTTTTGTATATTATAATTTCTTTTTCCAAACTTTCATTTTCCTTGGAATCAGTTTTGGGTCTATACTTTTACCGCCCAATACCTGTATAGTAAGTTTTTGTGGATGTTTTTCTGGATCTAATTGTTCTAATATGTATCCTCTATTCGTTGCTGTATTATCATATATTCTTTGGAGTCTAGCGTACTGTTTCTCTCAAGTTGTTCTATCTAGTTTAATATTGTTTTTCCAAGCATTCATTAATCCAGGTAAGACATATACGGTTTTTAACCCATTTATCTGCACAAGATTTTCCAATGAAGACAATAGGAAATCTGCCCAATCAACTCAATCCAAAATCCAATTCTTACCATCTTTTCTTTCTATTCCTTGTATTTGATATACGATATATCAATCTTTGTATTTGCCGTATCATATTCAACATATCAGCACATCTTCATAAAACAGTAATAAGTTTTCTTTTCATTCCATAAAATATCATACAACTCTATCTCTAGTAATCTCGTCATGGAGATAGCATCCTCAAGTTCAACTCTTTGAAAAATAACGAAAAGAAAATTTATCAATATCATAATTTTCTTTTGGGAAATACTGTGCCAAGGTAGGTGGGAACCTTAACCATTCATCTATTTTTTTCTTATATATTCATAATAGGCGATATGCCGTGAGCACAACTTTATTAGTATCTACAAAATCTTGTCAATTATGCCATTCAAAGATTATATTTTTTGTCATAACTCACTCTTATCTTTTTACCATCTCCTTGATCCTACGCATGATCTCTTCCTTGATCTCCTTGGTGTGACTGGACTTATTCAAGAGGATGAGGAAGTCTTCTTTTAGGAATACTTGGAGTTCGACATCGTCGATCACCTCGACCGTCGCAGTACGTGGTTCGTCAGTGATGAGTGCCATCTCTCCGAAGAACGATCCAGATCCGAGCAGGGCGATCTCGTTCCCACCGCGGACGACCTTCACATGACCTGAGTTGATGTAGTACGCACACCCATTAGACACATCTCCGATCGTGAGGATTGCTTCGCCCTTGCGGCGATGCTGTGATTGACTCATGAGGAGGAAGTAGGCAACTTCTTCTTTCGGGATACCATCGAATATGTAGAGAGAGTCGAGAGATATAGACATAGATAGAATTAGGAATTAGAGATATCATATCAGATTATTCTTCTTTTCGCAAGTATTCTCACAAAAATCCCACCGAGTACTCGGTGGGATTTTTAATTTTTTATACTTTTTGATCTTTTGCTTCTTTCTTTTTGTGAGTTTTTAGGTACCAGTTGCTTCTTGGTTTTTTTGTCATCTGTTGTTCCTTATTGCTTCTTCTTTTGGTAAATTTTTAGAATCTGTCGATGAAATTTTTGTGGAAATTCGGAACTGTTTGAGCGTAGCGTACCCCAAGGGTATTTCCAATGCGACAAGTCGCAAAGGGGCAGTTTTTCGAATTTCCAAAAATGAATCGTAACAGATACAAAAATGAACCAACCAAAGAAGAACCTTTTGTTTCTTTTCAGTTATGAAAAGAAAAGAGCAAAGAAACCTGGATTGCTTCATGCTTCGCAATGACTGAAGCGCTGGATTCCTACCTTCGCAGGAATGACAGAGCAGGAGAAACTACTTCAGAAGTGGTGCCACTTCTACTCGCTGGTGCTTGTTGATCGTGAGATAGTCTGAGCGGATATATCCATGGAGAGTCCGATCATCGCTGATAACCTCTGACCAGTTATCGACTGTAGAGACAACATAGAGAGGGACGTTGTTCCCAAGGACGGTGACGATCGGAGCCGTATACCATGGGTGAAGACGGACGTTCACAGTGTGATCGACGTTCACATGAGCGATATCACTCCAGAACTGTTGGTCTGCCTGTTCGAGACGTACGAGATCAGAGGTGTTCGGATCGCGGAGGAATCGAGTCGCGATATATCCATCTGCCTTCGCGGTCGTATCTGCAGTGATCGTATTCTCTCTGGTATCCGTGACACTCACAGTAGCCCCTTGGACAGGAGTCCATCCAGTGCCACTTCCAGTGACAACAACAGCATCATCTTGCATGAGATAGGCGTTCGTTTTACTTTTCTTGGTCGCAGCGTTGCGCATGCGGACACTACGAAGTGCGTTGGCATAACGGATCTGTTGTGCGCGCATGAGCTCGATACGATACGCGACGATATCTGTCTGCGCGAGATCGAGGAGTGGAGCATCGATCACAGGAGGCTCTGTCTCGCTCCACTCACCCATGGTGAATCCAGAGAGAGTCACTCCAGTAGCAGTAACACTCGTCGAAGTCGTACCAGTTGCAGTGCTTCCTGTGGCAGTTGATCCTGTCATGATAGGCGCAGGAACTACGAGAGCTGGATCTATCCACTTCGGACCCTGACATCCTGCGAGATTGCGCGCTGTAGAGAAGACCTGGATACGACCGACATCTGTACGAGAGACGACTGTCCCATCACATCCGACCCATGCATAGGTCATCTCTGTAGCGAGGAGTTGTCTGATAGAGAATACTGAGACGAAACTGACGATCACGATAAGTATACGAAACTTCATAAAAAATAAGTATTAGTGCTAGTAAATAGCAATATATACTTATTTTAAATTTGTCAAACTTTATTTATACTTATTTCCAAGAAAACTTCAATTCCTTCTTTTCTACTGTGAGTGCGAGGTGCTTCTTGTTGCGCTGTGTAAGCATCGAGTCAGCGACACTATCCTCGATCGCATCCTGGATATAGCGTCTCACTGGACGAGCTCCATATTCTGGATTATACGTCTCATCGAGTATCTTCGCTATAGTCTTGGCGTCATAGGTCAGTGATATCCCGAGTGAGGCGAGACGATTCACGAGGTCAGTGAGCTGGAGAGCAATGATCCCCTTCATCACTTTCTTATCGAGAGGCGAGAACACGATCGTCTTGTCGATACGGTTGAGGAACTCAGGAGAGAAAAAGTTCGGAAGCTGTTTCATAACTTTTTCCTTGATCGCCTGATAATCAGCGATGATCTGTTCTTCTTCGCGCACAGACGTCGTGAATCCGATCTTCTCAGCCTGCGTGTTGAATTCTTCTGATCCGATATTGGACGTCATGATAACGATTGTATTTTTGAAGTTCACGCTTCGTCACTTACCATCTGTGAGTGTCCCATCTTCCAGTATCTGGAGAAGGAGATTGTAGACGTCGAAGTTTCCTTTTTCTATCTCATCGAAGAGTACTATCGAGTATGGTTTGCGACGGACACGATCAGTGAGCATACCACCCTCCTCATATCCGACATATCAGGCCGTTGCACCGATGAGCTTGGATGCGCTCGACTTGTCTTGGAACTCACTCATATCAATCTTGATCAGAGCCTTCGGATCGGCGAAGAATTCTTCGGCAAGCACCTTCACGAGCTCGGTCTTCCCGACTCCTGTTGGTCCGAGAAAGAGGAATGATCCGATAGGACGATTCGCACTCGATATCCCCATGCGGGATCGCTTCAGAGAAGAGACGATAGCATCGATCCCCTCGTTCTGACCGAGGATACGTTTCTTGAGTACGGTATCGAGCGCTTTGAGACGGACGATGTCTTCTTTTTCGAGATTCTTCAGTGGCACTCCCGTCATCTGGTGGATCACACGTTGGACATCTGACGAGGTAATATGCATACGATCCTTCTTTGGGACTTTGCGTTTTTTCTTTTTCTCCTCTATTTCTTGCATGATTCCTTCGATCACTTTTCGCTTCGCGAGAGCCTTCTGATACTGTTGGGACATGAGGAATTCTTCCATATCTTTCTGGACTCCTTGCATCTTCTCCTTGAGTTCGGTCATCTCAGAGGTGTCGAAGTTATAGGTCATACTCTTAGTACTACACGCCTCGTCTATGAGATCGATCGCCTTGTCTGGGAGGAATCTGTCGGTGATATAGCGTGTCGAGAGCTCGACCGCATCGAGTACCGCATCATCATCGATAATGAGGTTGTGGAAGTCCTCGAAGCTCGCCCTGAGTCCTGTGATGATCTCGATAGCAGTCCCTCGTGTTGGTTCGTTTACATCGATCTTCTGGAAGCGACGTTCGAGAGCTGAGTCTTTTTCGATATATTTTTTGTACTCGTTGAGTGTCGTCGCACCGATGAGACAGATCTTCCCGCGAGCCATGGCAGGCTTGAGAATATTGGCAGCATCCAGCCCTCCTTCACCTGACCCTGCACCGATGATCGTGTGGATCTCATCGATGAAGAGGATCACTTCATTCTCCAGCTTGGATGCCTCGTCGATGAGCATCTTGATACGATGTTCGAACTCGCCACGATACTTAGTCCCTGCGACCATAGCGGAGAGATCGACGGCGATGACCCGCTTATTCTGCATGGCAAAAGGGACTTCACCGAGTGCGATACGACGAGCGAGTCACTCCACGACGGCTGTCTTCCCGACTCCAGGATCTCCGACGAGACATGGATTGTTCTTGGTCTTGCGGTTGAGGATCGAGATCAGTCGATCGATCTCTGTATCTCGACCGATGATCGGATCGATTTTTTTATTCTTGGCTTCGAGTGTGAGATCCGTACCGAAGAAGTCGAGGGCTGGGGTCTCTGAGCTTTTCTTATCTTGAGGAGTATTCTGTGAGAATGGATTTGTTGTTCCTGCATCTGATTCTATGTTTTCTTTTTTGTCTCACTGTTTTCCCTTGCCACCGAACGCATCTTCGATCATATGCATAATCTCTTCGATCGGTGCGAACATTCCTCATTTTTGAGGGTTTTTGCCTCCACTGATACTCATAGCGATGAGCTTATTGATCTCTTGTGTCTGGCTTTCGAAGTCCTTCGGCGTCACTCAGACGAAGTCCAGGAGTTGATAGAACCAGTTCTCAGTTTCTGCCTTGAAGAGAGCGAGCAAGAAGTCCTCTACGCCAGCCTGAGGCTTGTTGTATCCTGAGGCCACTTTCATCGAGACGACGATAAGTTCCTTCAGTCGGGCAGATATCCCTACATAATCGCCCGATCGTGGCGTCTCAGAGGCGAACGGAGGACGAGAGAGGACATCAGTAAGGATGATGTCGTTGATCCCGAAGCTCGTGAAGAGATCGTACATATTCCCCTTGGTGATCGCAGCGATCTGGATGAGGACATCTTCAGGGAGGATTTCTTTGTTTCCGAATTGTTTTGCACGGTTTTCTGCTGAGAGCATGACCTGTTTGTATTCGTCGGTGAATTGATTGAGCATAATGTATGAGAATAATGTGTGAAGATTATAGAGAAATCTGAGATAAATCAACCTAATCTATTGGCTTATTATAGCACTTATCTGATCAGAATGGAAAGATTTTGACTTGCGGAATATATGAAATCATGGGCTCTTTACTTGATTTTTATATTTAGTGACTACACTGATACTATATATTACCTCTCCCTATGTCAAAACTCCTCCTCGTCGAAGACGATTCTGGGATCTCCACTCCCCTCTCCCTCTACCTCGAAAACGCCTGATATGAAGTGATTCTCTGTCGTGACTGAGGAAGTGCCGAAGAAGTATGGGCGGCTGAGAAGCCCGCGATCGTCATACTCGATATCAACCTCCCTGGCAAGACTGGGATCGAAATCTGTCGTGATATACGCACCAAGTCAGATACACCGATCATCATGCTCTCTGCCCGTGAGAGCGAAGAAGACAAGGTAACGCTCCTCGAGCTCGGTGCCGACGACTACGTAGCGAAGCCTTTTTCCTCACGGGAACTGGTTGCTCGTATCGCAGCGGTCATGAAGCGTGCCAAGGGAAAAAAAGACACGAAGTCCAATAATCGAGAGATCGAATTCGGCAAGATAAAAATCGACACCAAGAACATGACTGTCTCTGTGAGTGATGTAGAAGTTATCCTTACCAAGACTGAGTTCTCCCTCCTCGAATACTTCGTCAAAAACGCCAAATGAGTCATCAAACGAGACTCTCTTATGAAGGATATCATCGGCTATGATAACTATATCTACGACCGCACTATCGATACCCATGTCAAAAATATCCGAAAAAAACTCGACTGAGCCATAGAGATAGAGACCGTCCGTGGTGTCGGATATCGTGTAAATTCACTTGAATAGTACAATTATAGTTCTATAATTGTACATTTATAATATTCGGAAGAGAAAATATTGTAAAACAAGAATGTTCGGATAGAATGTAGAAAATTAATAAGTAAAAAGCAATAACGAATAGGCGATACCCTGTCGTCTCATTATTACCTATTACCTATTTCCTATTACTTATCTATTCTCCTTTGCTCAAGATCGCCTGACCACAGTCTCTCTCTGGAACCGTACGTACCTCAGGATCCAAGAATGCAGCCCTTCCGCTCATCGCAGCTGGACTTTTTTTCGATACGTTTACCCTACACAACGTACCCCGTATCGGGGATGTCCTCACCTTCCTCTCGATCATCGAGTCTCTTGGCTCTCGGATAAACTGGGAAGGGAGCACGATCATCATGGATAACTCACATCTATCTGTAGAGCATCTGGATCGTGAGAAGATCAAGAAGATCCGCGTCTGAATATTCCTCTTCCCGGCCCTTCTGAAGCGATTCGGCGCACTCGAGATCCCCTACCCTGGTGGATGCAATATCGGGAAGCGTCCGATCGATGAGCATCTCCATGCCTTCACCACATACGGATATGAGAATATGGGAGAGGGTGAGAACATAGCCTTCCAGTGAGATGACCATGGACACGATATCACGATCAGGGCCAACTTCGCCGTCACTGCGACTGAGAATATACTCATGATGGCGGCATTCAGGTCAAGTTGCACAACCATAGAGCTCGCAGCGATCGAGCCCCATGTACTAAACCTCGTGGACTTCCTCAGGTCACTCGGAGTTCGTATCGACATCAACACTCAGCATGATATGGTCATCTATGGTTCTATAATTGATCGAAAAGAAGCTGAAGCGACTGTAATCCATGACTATATCGAAAGTGGGACTTTTGTCATACTCGCAGCCCTCACCGCAGAACCACAGATCCGTATCGAGTGAGCTCGCGTAAGAGATCTCACTGCCTTCCTCGGGAAGTGTGCGGACGCTGGAGTCAGATTCGAGACAGATAAGGAGAACGATACTATCATAGTCTACAACTCTCGCTCTACTCTCGTCCCGACCAATATACAGACCAACATATACCCAGGATTCCCGACTGATCTCCAGTCCCCATTTGCACTGATGCTCACTCAGGCAGAAGGGATCTCTCGTATCCATGAGGTGCTCTTCGAGGGACGCCTCAACTGGCTCATCGAGATAGAGAAGATGAAGTGACATATAGCGATCATGAACCCACATGAGGCTCTCATCTTCGGCAAGACTGATCTCAAGGGATCAACTGTATCATCGTGGGATCTGCGTGCCTGAGTGACGATGATCCTCGCAGGCATGATCGCTCGTGGTGAGACCCTCGTAACCAACGTGGAGTATATCGACCGTGGATACGAAGATATCGTGGGCAAGATCACTGGACTCGGAGGAAAAATCGAAATCGTATAACAATATCCTCTATGTGATACTGAGACTACACCCCATCTGGCTGACATCATGGCAAAAAACCCCTCACCAAAGCACAGATCCGCAAGCTCCAAGCAGCATATCAGAGCGCGGATCAGATCACTGCGGAAGTGAGGGAGAAAGAGCAGATAGAACAAGAACAAGCAAAGGAAGACACGGAGAATATGCTAAAAATGATATAAAAAATCCCACACCTTGGTAAAGGTTGTGGGATTTTTATAGAAACATTTACTCCTGTATCATTGCATAACTTCCTCATGTTTGGCGAGCCAGATCTTTAAAATATCATTGAAGATCAAGGGGAATTTGTATTGCTCATATATTTATTATGCAATTATTCTTTTTTGCATATTTAAGGACTTCAGCGCTAAGATTTTTTGTATCTCATTGTCAGTCAGAGATTAGAGTTATAGTTTTTCATGGATTTTGTTGTATTGTAAGCAGAAGTGCCTCATACAATGGAGTTCATCCATCACTTAGATTTGCACTTTTATCCCTAATATCAATACTAGCTTTTCCTATCTTTGCTTTTCATGAGCCAATTTGGAAAATAAATATACTCGATCACTCTCTAAATTGTGCTTCTTGAACTGCATTCATGCGTGTCTTCTTATTACCTCTATCAATAGGGGTATTCATGGAACCAGATCCATCAATAAGATAAATATCTGCCGGACTATCTTTAATAAAACTCCTAATAAACTGAGTTGATGATTCATAGATCTCGACTCTTCTGTCTTTAGCGTACGTCACTTCTGGGTCTCAATTAGACTGATATATTGTTGCTTTTGCATTACCAAATGACGCTGTTTTAATCTCGACTTCAAGTCAATTTACACGAAAATAATCTTTTAAATATTCAGTAATGCCACTATTTCTTTCGTCAGATAATTTTTGATTTAATTCTGGTGTTCATCGCACATCAGCATAAGATGACACTATCATACTTTTAGGGAACGGTACTTTCTTATCTTGTAATGACCTTAAATACGACTTAATATCATTAGTATCATACTTATCAAGTCATACTTGATTGGTTTGATAGTAGACTGAGAAAGTATTGTTATCTGGGTTATAAAAATTTGGTTGCCTATATATTCATCATTCAATAGAAGCTGGTGAGATTGGAAAACGTAATCTTCCAAGTATATCTGAATTATCAGACGGAGTTATAGAAGAAATTGAACTTGGTGTTGGAATCTTTACGAGCTTCACTCAATTAATTGGAGGAAAATCAATAGGAACTTTAATTTCTATAAAATTTGTTTCTCATGGGATTTTCCCTTCTAGAGAACATTTACTTACAACATATCATGTAGCAAGCAGTCCTAGTACCGTTTTTTCTGTGAGGTCAATAATTCTTTTTGGATAATAACTGAGTGGACTTTGCTGCTTCATTATTTTTCTATCAAGGCTGGAGGACGGCATTTTTACAAAGATCATATCTCAAAAATTATTTATATTTAAGAGTTTAATTATATAGCTACTTGTAAAATTTGTCAAATTAATATTATATTTTTTAATATTTTATTCTTCTAACTCGACTTTCTCTGTCTTTTCTATAAAATAGGGACATGAAAAATCTCGAATCCATCCTCGCATCCCTCAATCCTCGCCAACGAGAGGCGGTAGAAACCATCTACTGACCTGTGCTCGTGATCGCCTGACCAGGAAGTGGCAAGACTCAGCTCCTCGCGGTACGTATAGCGCAGATACTGCGTGAGACAGATGCCAATCCGAGCAACATCCTCTGCCTCACCTTCACTGACAATGCTGCCCGCAATATGCGAGAGCGCCTCGTGAAGATCATCGGTCAAGATGCCTATCGTGTTGCTATACATACCTTCCATACGTTCGGACTCGATATACTGAACCGATTCCGCTACAAGCTGGATGAAGACGAAGAGCTCACTCCCATCGATGACATAGAAGCATCTCGTATATTCGATGGACTACGTGTTCCACTCGCATGGGATCACCCATGGAAAAAATCCTCAAGACTTCCGCTCATGCGAGATACGATCCGCATACTCAAGGATGCTGGGATATCACCAGATGAGTTCAGTCATCTCCTTGCTCTTAACGATCAGTTGTTGAACCATATATGACCGATAATATCAGAATATAGCCAGCAGATCTACGCTCTCGGACAGAAGAAAGAGGAGAAGATAGAGAAGATTCGACTTTTTAGAGTGATGGCAGATGCCTATAGAGAGGCAATAATATGATATCCTGAACACCTCTGACTCCAAGAGACACTCGCACCAGTGATAGGGAGAGGTCTCACCGAAGCACTCGACGCAATATCTACAGAGTCAGACGCACGACCTATAACTGCCTGGAAAAATACCTGGCTCAATGTCAAAAAAGATGGATGGGAGCTCAAAGATCGAGCAAAACAAGAAGACTCTCTCTCCCTCGCAGAACTATATAGATGATATAGCGATGCTCTCAAGTCCCGCTCTCTCATCGACTTCTCAGATATGATACTGCGTGCGATACGTCTGATCGAAACTGATGATCTCGTCAGGGCAACCATGGCAGAGCAGTACCAGTGGGTCATGATCGATGAATACCAAGATACGAACGATGCCCAACTCAGACTCATCACGAGCATCATGAGCGAGAGCATCGAGAGTCCGAACATACTCGCCGTCGGTGATGACGATCAGTCCATCTATAAGTTCCAGTGAGCCAATACTCGCAATATAAGGATATTCCATGACCTCTACCGAGATACCAAGCTCATCATACTCGATACGAACTACCGTTCTACGAGTGAGATCATCGAGTTCTCCCGTGAGCTCATGCAGGCGAGCGAACATTCGATTGGAGATATCTTTGCGTGAGCGCAGAAGTTATTCCACTCGGCACGCTGAGCGGGTGGGACTGTACGACTCTCTGTATTCCCAGATGAACTATCAGAGCTCGTGAGTATAGCAACAGATATAGAACAACTCATCCATGACGGCGTCCCGCATAACGAGATCGCAGTCATCACCAAGAAGAACGGCACCCTCGAGAACCTCGCCAAGCTCCTCCTGGAGAAGCATATCCCGGTGGCTCTCTCCAAAGAAGAAAATGTATTCGATGATGATATCGTAGCACTCCTGATACAGATGCTCGTCTATATAGAGTCTATCGTGCGATGAACCGATAAGGATGATATTCTCCTCACGATCCTCTCGCATCCTATGTGGCAGATCAACCGACTCACGCTCTGGGAGCTCTCTCGAGAGATCGCCTCCGCGAGAAAGGGCGAGAAGAAGATATGGATCGAAGCTCTGCGTACGCATGCAGATAAGCATATATCTCGGATTGCTTATTTTCTCATAGAGATGTCTCTGCGTGCGCGTACAGACCGCCTAGAAGATATCATAGATACCCTTACTGGATCACGTGAACTCGAGCTCTCAGAGGACTATAGTGATACGAGTGACCGTAACCAGTTCACTCTGCGTATCGATACTGAGGATATCGAGTTCGTCTCGCCACTCTATGAGTACTACTTCGGGAAGGCACAACTCCAAGAGAACACGACCCTCTACGCTCGTCACCTCGCGAATATACGCAAGCTCATCGACTCTATCCGCTCCTACAGGAAACAACAGTGACGACTCATGCTCGCCGACTTCGATGAGTACATCAGTCTCATAGAGGAGTATGATATCCGTGTCACGAGCTCTCACCTGATCGGAGATAGTGATGCCGTACAGTGCATCACCGCACACAAGGCGAAGTGACTCGAATATACTCACGTATACGCCATCTGACTCACCGAGAAGCAATACAAGCGTGGAAAGAATAGCGGCAATCCCCTCCCATCCAATCTCTCACTCGCTCCAGAACGAGATGATGATGAGGATATCAGGCGCTTGATCTATACGGTTGCCACACGAGCCAAGGACCACCTCTCTCTCTCATATGCTAAGACCTCTCTCTGAGAAAAAAATGATAGCCTCGTATCTACTCTGGGGACTATCGATGCATCAAAATGGACAATTATCGATCAAGAATTGGACATATCGAGAGCAGAAGCACTCCTATTGCGTGAGCATCAGGATCTCTGCAGTCTCCCCTATTCTGGAGAAGAATGAGCCTTCCTCTCGGGATATATATCAGGGAACTTCTCACTCTCGGCGACAGCCCTACAGAACTTCCTCGATATCACATCAGGCGGACCGACCCACTTCATCGCGAATAACATCCTCAGATTCCCTCAGGCGAAGAGTGAGTCTGCGAGCTACGGAACCGCTATGCACAAGGCACTCGAGGACTTCTTCTCTGACTACAAGATACATGGTACGTACAAAAAAGACATCCTCTTCCAAAGTTTCGAGAAGAAGCTGAAGCAGGATGGATTCGAGTCAGTGACGGAGAAGCTCTTCATGGATCGAGGGCAGGCCAATCTGTCCAAACTCTATGACAAGATCACTGGAACCACCTACGGAGAGCTCCATCTCGAACACAGATTCAACGATACGTATCTCGGAGATATCCGACTCACTGGTGCTATAGATCGCATAGAGATAACACCAGAGGGTAAGCTCATAATCACAGACTACAAGACGGGAGGAGGATTCGACTCGCTCGTATGAGGCAGCGGGTACGAGGCACTGAAGAAGTGGAAGTATCAACTCCAGCTCGCCTTCTATGCAGTACTCTTCTCACTCTCGCCACGGTGGCAAGCGTACAATCAACATGAATATAGACTCTTCTTCATAGAGGAAGATCGTGAGACGGGAGAGTTCTACGAAGTGATCGAGTACGTCCACGAGGGAGAGATCGAGCGGACGAAGTCCCTCATACGTGCGGTGATGGAGCGGATCCGCACACTCGACTTTCCTGATATATCTGTGTATCCTCAGACGGTCGAGGGGATTCGACAATTTGAAGAGGATTTACTTTCTCAGAATCTATAAAATATGCAAAAAATGCCATGACAAATTTTCTTGATCTTAGCCTGTATATGTTATGGTTCTGAGTGGTGGTTCATACAGGAACTGATGCATCTCGGCCTCTACTCTTATGAAGTTGCATTTTATAAGTGATTCTTTACTTTTATTGTCCTCTCTCTATTTTTTACTGGAAAAGGTACACTATTCCCATCATTACGAAAGCTCACGCAACATAACTGGATTATCTTGTGTATTTTTGGAATACTTTTCTTGATAGCTAATATAGCATACACTGCGGCGATATCCCAAACCAAAGTAATGAATGTAGTTATATTTGCCTATATGACCATATTTATGGCACCATTAGCTGGATATATATTCCTGAAAGAAAAAATGAAAAAACATATTTTACCGCTTATTTTCCTTGCTTTTTTCTGAGTTATACTGGCTCTCTATAGAGATAATTGAATCAACTTATCCCTTACTTGGTGAGAATTATTAGCCTTCACTTGTGCCATGACAATCACTGGAACAATGCTGATAGTCAAAAAAACTCCTGAAATAAATCCGTGGATTCGCATAATCATAGCCTACGCCATATGCTCTATACTCCTTGGTGTCTATATATGGCAGAGTGGTAGACTGTGACTCATCTTTTCTAATCCTAAGATACTGTTCATTGGTATACTTCTCTCGCTGCTTACTGGTACCTTCGGAAGGTGACTCAAGGATATTGGCACCTCAAGACTCCCTCTCCATATCGCAAGCATCACACTCCTTCTTGAGCCTGTTTTACAGATTACATCTTGGATAGTATTTGGTAGAGAGCATGTGGGAGTGATTAATATCTTTGGGGCTACACTTGTCCTCGTGAGCATGCTACTCGTAAATATAGAACTTCCAAGAAGAACAAAACCAATTATCGATATTCCTTAAGTCTACCTCTTCCAGCTCCTCGCCATCTGCCACCACACGAGTCACCATATAGCCCCGAAGAAGTGACCGACGAAGCTAATATTCCCTGAGAGTCCGATGAGGATATTGATCACGAGCATAGCGAAGATCTGATTCGCCATCGGGTGCCGAGTCGTATAGAGATCGATCCAGAGATATGATAGGAGTGCCATACAGAATCCACTCATCCCGATCGTGAGAGCATCAGAGAAGAGTGCGAGGGCGAGGGCGACGAAGAGTGTCGAGGAGATGAAAAACTGGATAAATCGAGTCCGACTCATGCGAGACTCTACTTCTGGTCCTGCCTGATAGAGGAACATGCTATTGAGCGCGAGATGCAATAGTCCTCCATGCAAGAACTGGAACGATACTATAGATGCGATCAGCGCTGGAATATGAGCGAGCGAGAGTCCTACAAAATGGAATCCAAAGACCTGGATGATGCGGCCATCTGCGAATCAGATCAGTGAGACGATTGCCATGATGAGGATGAGTGCATGTGAGAGTGAGCGACTTGGGTAAAAAGGAATCATAAAAAAATCTCAAGAATAATACTTGAGATTTTATGAGTTTTTTTTGAGAAAACAAGTCGATTACTTGCGGAGTCCGAGCTTCTCGATGAGGACATCATAACGAGACTCTTCCTTACGCTTGAGGTAGTCGAGGAGTTTGCGACGCTTGGCAACCATCATGACGATACCACGGCGTGAGTGGTTATCTTGCTTATGAGTCTCGAGGTGAGACTTGAGAGTCTCGATACGAGATGTGAGGATGGCAACTTGGACTTCTGGAGATCCAGTGTCACCTTTCTTTGTTGCGAACTGCTCCATGAGAGCTTTTTTGACTGCGTGTTCCATAGTATGTGGATAAAAGTATTTTAGTATAAAAGTATCAAACCCGAAAATACACGAGTAGAGACAGGCGAAGTATATAGAATAAGGTTATAAAAGCAAGGAAAAGTATAAAAACACTAAAAAAGTGTCATTTCGAGCGAACTCTGTCTCTATTTTTGTCATCTCGTAGAGATCCCTTTAGATCAATACTTACGGTGACTGACTCATAAGTTCATAAGAGATATCCTTCCAAGTAGGATTTTTAGTATTGATAAGTTCTTCTTTCTTTTCTCTATTCCAATCTTTGATTTCTTTTTCTCGTTCTATGGCATTATATACGTACTTGGTATATTCAGCATAGACGAGCTTATGACATTTGTATTTTTTAGAGAATCCTTCTATTTTTCATTCTTTGTGTTCTTGTACTCTTCGACTCAGATCGTTAGTCATACCGATATAGAGAGTTCCTGAGTCACTTGCCATGATGTATGTATAGAATTGATACTGCGACATCGTAAGATGATTTTGAAAGGGATTCCTACGGAATGACAAAAGGGGGAACAAAATGAATCATTGTTTGAGTGTATCTACTAGAGTACCTGCCTTAGCGCCATAATGTTGAACGCATAATCCATCATCGTAGACCCGAGGATCCCGAGGTAGCCAGTATATCCGTTGATTTCGATTTTTTTGACGATCATCGTGCTCGACTCGAGCTCTGGTATGACACTCTCCTCACCGATGAACGCTGATACGCGAGGGCCGATATCGAGCGACTCGAGGAAGTCGATGAACTGATGCTTGTTCTCCAGGCACTTGATCACCTGATACATCTCCTCACCGAGAGCTCCATGATGCCGCTCGAGATAGTTGGATAAGCCGAGGTAGTATGAGGTTCCCAGTGACGGGATACAAGCGAACGTGATCTCTCCTGTTGTCTTGGTTAGACGAGAGACGAGAGAGTAGAGGACATCATCGATACGATTCTGTTCTAGTTTTGCACTCAGAGTCTGCTCTGCCTCGATGAATACACCTGGCATCGTCTCCATCAGATAGTCGACAAAAACCCGCAGTCCTCTATTGGTCGGGAGACGTCCTGCTGAGTTGTACGGCTGGAATATCAGTCCCATATCTTCCAGAGATGCCATATCGTTGCGCACAGTCGCACTCGAAACCTGGAGATCATATTTTTTGAGGAGATTCTTCGATCCCATGATCTCTCCAGTTTTGAGGTATTCTTCGACGATATGCTTGAGAACTTGGACCTTGCGGTCTTGGATTTTTTTCATAATTCAAATGAAACGAAGAAATAGAGCTTGCTCTAATTTCTGAGTGGAATACAGAATCAAGAGACCGAAGGGCTCATAATTCAAAATATTAACTAGTTAACTTTTTTTACGTGCATGGCGGTTCCATGAGATCCGAGTACAGATACCTTGTCTCCTGCGTTGATCTCAGTATCAGACTCGACCACGTACTCGACTCCATCAAGGGAGATCTTGTATTCGCCTCCGCTTTTCTTCACGGTACGTACCTCTCCAGTATATCTATCCATGCCCTGTGGCATATCAGGATCGGACGAACTGAGCAACTTCGGCAATGCATACGCAAAAACCAAACTCGCAACAGCAAATATAATCCCCTGCACTATCGTGAATGCTGCCTCTCCAGAGACGAAGACATACAACCCTACGATAGCCGCAGCAAGAGAGAGTGCGAGTCCGTAGAACGTAGCTGTAGCGAACTCGACGATAAGAAAGACGAGAGCAACTGCAACCCAAAAATAGAGGAAATTCATAGAGAGGATTATAAGGGATTATTTCGTTCCACCGAATATCTTCGAAACTCCTGCCAATATGTCACTATCGAGGACGAACTTCGTATTGTTCCCGAGGGCGGCAGTGATCGTCTGGAGTTGTGCTTTCACGACAGCATTCCCCGTGAAGAACTTCTGTGCTGCTACAGCATCGAGCTCCAGTGCCTTGGCATTGGCTTCGGCTATTGCTACCTTCGCGTTCGCCTCTCCTTGTGCCTGGAGGATCTGAGATTCTTTCTGTCACTCGGCTTGGAGGATCTTCGACTGCTTGTCTGCCTCAGCCTGTGTGATCATCGCTACCTTGTATCCTTCTGCAGCCGTGATCTTCGCACTTTTCTCACTCTGGGCATTCTTGATCATGTTCATCATCTCCTGGACACTCGCTGGTGGTTCGAGTTTTTTGATCTCGACGCGCATCACCTTGACTCCCCACTTCCCGGTCTCACGATCGAGCGACTCCAGGAGCTTGCCATTGATCATGTCGCGATTCGAGAGGGTGTCGTTGAGCTCCATGGTTCCGAGTACCGATCTGAGGTTGGTCTGAGCGAGTGAGACCACCGCGAGGAATACGTTGTTGATCTCGTAGGTTGCCTTCGCAGGGTCGGTGATCTGGACATAGACGATCCCGTCGACGGTGACTGCTACGTTATCCTTGGTGATGATCTGTTGTTCTGGGACGTTGATCACCTGTTCACGTATGTCGACTCGGCGCACAGATTGGATACCTGGTATGAGGAAAAATATCCCCGGCCCAACCGTGTCAGTATAGCGTCCGACGAACTCTCGGAGTCCGACTTCGCCTTGGTTGATCTTGCGGATGAACATCGGGATCATGATCGCGATGATGACGAGGAGCACTATGATGAAGCCTGGTGACATAGAATAGGTTGATAAAATTATAAAAACAATATAATGGTATGGTTTTCATCCCAAAAATCAAAAGATAATTATGACCAATATAGTGGCTATCGGTGGCGGCGCTGGAACTTTTAACGTACTGTATGGTCTGAAGGCACACCTCGACTATGATATCTCTGCGATCATCTCCGTCGCGGATAACGGTGGGACGACAGGACTCATCCGTGATAAGTATGGGATCCTCCCTCCTGGCGATATGCGCCGAGCGATCGCCGCCCTCGCAGGCAATACAGATATCGTTCGAAAATTGTTCGAATACAGCTTCAAGTGAGAGGAAGGCGTCATCGGATCTAACAAGGTAGGTAATATCCTCCTCACCGCACTCGTGGATATCTGTGGTGGAGACTTCGAGAAGGCTATCGCGACTATGGAGGTGATGTTCGACGTGCGTGGACACGTGATCCCAGTGACTCTGGAGGATGTGCATCTCGCGGTGCGCTTCGAAGACGGAGCTGAGGTCATAGGAGAGAAGAATATCGACGTCAGTGACAAGAATATCATGGAACGCTCACACAATATAGATCAAAATATCACAGACGCCTGGCTCATCGGCGAAGGCAATCTGAATCCAAGAGCACGCACTGCAATACTGGAAGCTGAGTATATCATCATCGGGCCTGGCGATCTCTACACGAGTATCGTGCCGAATCTGTTATCCAAAGGAATGCAGGAGGCGCTCAGTGCCAGTCATGCGCATATCATCTATGTATGTAACGCGATGACCAAGCGTGGTGAGACGACCAATATGGAGGTCATAGACTTCATCGATACGATCGAGCGATATATCGGATCTGCTGAGCTCGACTCTGTGATCGTGAACAACGGACATATCGATACTGATATCCTCGCGAAGTATAAGAGCGAGGAAAATAAAAATCCTCTCAAGATCAAGGATCCATCTCTCTTCGAGGTCAAATGCTATACAATAGTCGAGTGAGATATCGTCAATGATGCTGATGTAGTACGTCATGATCCGGTCAAGCTCGCGAAGATACTAGAGGGGATTATGAGAAAGTAAAAAGTTTTGATTTCTAAAATAAAAATGATATAATTCTCTTGTCATATGATAACGACACAATAAGTCGGTGATAAAAGCATCTCTGCTCCATCACAAAAAAATCCCCCATAATGCAACTTAGGGGGATTTTTTGAAACTATCTTCCGAGATGAATCTCGAATGACAACTTCACTCTCCAGACTGAGAATATGATAACTATTTTCATAAGATGAAAAATAAGTCGGTGGGGATATAAAAGCCCACCACTCCCCACCACGAATGGAGAGCTCGGAAAGTATAGAAAAAAGGAAGAGAAAGGCAAACAAATTGATTCTTCTTTTTGTGAATTTTACATATCTGCTGTCCCTATGTACTTCTTCCATTATGTTGAATTTTGAATATCTGTCGGCTCTATTTGCTTCTTATTTTTGTGAGTTTTGATATTCTGTCGATGCAGTTTTCGTAAAAATTCCGAATGTTCCCGAGTTTGGAATTTTAGAAAACAAATCGGAAACAGAATACAAAACGAACAAACCAAAGAAGAACTTTTGGTACTTTTGGTTACAAAAGTACGGAAGAAAAAGGAACACTGGATTCTTCATTCGTCAGAATGATGGGAACAAGATTGTTTCATACTTCCAATGACAGAAAGAGGAATCAAAACAAAAAAAAGGACCTTTTGAGGGTCCTTAAGCTGACTTTTGAGAATCAGTATTAGGTTGGAGACGCAACTTCTAGAATAACTCTCGAGTACCAGGGTACCGAAAATGATTTCAGAAAGTGTCTCGGAACAATTTATTTTGATATGTTTCTTTTAGGAGAAAACATGAGGTTGGGGAAGTAACGGTGAAAGCGTTACTTCCCCTTCCTGTTAGCCTAGACTCTCACGAGTTAGACCAACGACTTACTTAGACAACGTACCTGAGGTCAGGTTTGTTGTTGTTGTGGCGCTTGTGCTGTCGTTGAAGGCTTCGCATCGGCTTGCTGCACATTCGTGGCAGCTTGCTGTTGTTGCGCAGCAGGTTTTTCAGCAGCTTCAGCTTTAGCGCCAGCATCAGCAGCAACGTTTGTACCAATAGTAGGTCCACCAGCGTGATCAGCAGTTCCAGAGTCAATAGACAAGCTTTTGCCGAATGCATCTTCTTGATTCACGCGACGTGTGTCCACACTTTGAGCAAATGCCGCGCCAGATGCTGCCAAAACAGCCATAGAAAGCAAAGTTTTTTTCATGATAGAATCCTCCAAAAAGAAAAATTCATCTTCTTCACCTCATGACTGGTGAATCAGACGGCCGTTACTAGATCTCTCTAATGAAATCCTCCCAAATTAACTGCAACACTTATGGTATAGTAGAATAGCTTCTATTCTTTTATCCCCCATAAGTCCATGTGACACAAATACTCTCAACTCTCCATCTCAGAACGAGATGAGCTCGAGTTCTTTCTCTCCG
>JANOIH010000020.1:0-8804 GCA_031407385.1 Candidatus Altimarinota bacterium
CTCAAAAGAAGCACATTTAGGGCATTTTTTTTAGCATAATATTCGAGGATAATAAATAGGGAACTTCCATCCTACTCTTTTGGCTTCACAGAGCAAAAAATAGTGTGCAAACAGCACACTATTTTTTCTATTTACCCATAAGTGTGAGTATATATATCTTGATATAGAGGGCAGAATCACTGGACATATCTCCTCATCTTTCTACAGCAAACGAATTGAGTTTTTGGATATACGCCTTGGTATCTTCTGACATTGCATATACTATCCTTTTCTCTATATTATTTTTCACACTCACTCCATTGACTTTATTTGATGATGAAGTCATTCAGTGTATATCACTATATCATGATAATGTACCGCTATGTATTGGAGGTGACATAATATATAGGGTTATAGCACTATTATATCCAGATACCTCTATATATACAAAAAAATACTCTCATTTTCTGAGAGTATTTTTGTATATTTGTGGTGGCGAGACCCGGACTTGAACCGGGGACACATGGATTTTCAATCCATTGCTCTACCAACTGAGCTATCCCGCCATGTAGATGGGTCGCATTATAGAGATAGAGTATCAGAAAGCAAATCAAAAAATAAAAAAGTGGCAAGATTCAATAAGATCTCATTTTTTCATCTCGCCACAGTGAGATACTTAGATAACATGCAAATTTAATTTTGGTTTCTTTTCTTGATTCTGAATGAACGTTTTATTCCTATGTTTTTTGATGTATCTTTGACTGTTCATGGCAGCACAGTATCCATAGCAGTCCTACGGAAGGAATTCTCTACTTTTCCTGGAACAATATCCATCGGATTATGGACTAAAACCTCCTTATTATCAATCTCTAGATCATAGATATTCCTCCAGTCAGTTAGACTTACTTTAGTCACGATCTCATCTGGAAAATAGAAATGCTTATCACCATATATCACATGCACATATCCATCTTCTAGTCACTGAATAGTGAATACTTCATCATTTTTTAGATTATCACATAATGGTGAGAGGCTTGCGATAAAAGCATTGATAGTAGTCTTATATTTTTTATGTAGTCTTCTGGCGGTTACTTGAGGAGATTCTTTCTGAGTTGGTTTCATTGAAGTTTTCTCAGTATCATACTTTGGCTTTAGAACTGCACTCATATAGCAAAAAGATTAAGAAATCCCTAACCGAGCTTTTCTCTGAAACCCTCTTCCCACCTCCACATATCGGCGTAGTCCGCGTCGTCCTCATGATCATATCCTAGTATATGCAGGATCGAGTGTATGACAAGTATCTCGCACTCGCGTTCACATGAGTGCTGATGCTCTTCGGCTTGTTCTTGTATACGAGATTCACTCAGGATGATCTCGCCTGCCACATCTTCAGCACTGAGATCTGAGAAGTCATCGAAGTAGTGGAATGAGAGGACATCGGTCGTCTTATCTATGCCTCTGTGATCACGGTTGAGGACTCGTATCTCTTCGTCCGTGAGGAAGGCTATATTCAGTATACCATTCTGCACCTCAGGAACCACAGCAACCATGTCAAAAATATACGCGATACGAGACTCATCGAGCGTGAAGGAAGTGGGATGATTGATGAGCTGATATTGGAACATATTTTTGGACTTAATTTTCTATGATTCTCACCTCATTGATGAGCTCGCTGCCCGTTTCTTCTTTCACTTTGTCCTGAGTCATACGGACGAGCTCGATGAGATCAGATGGTGGACACGACACACCATCACTCATGAGGAAGTTGGCATGGAGATCTGACCAATAGGCCCCACCATGACGATACCCCTTGAGTCCGACTCTCTCGATGAGAGAGCCTGCGGAGTGTTCTTTGCTCGGATTCTTGAAAAAACTCCCGCAACAATTCCCTTTTGGTTGTCGGTTCTCACGGAAGTCGATATTATCCACATCAGAGTGATATCGTTCTACTTTCTTCGAGAGATCGAACACAGAACTCGTGAGGAATAGATGAGGGTTTTCTTTGAGAACAGAGTGCCGATAAGAAAACTGCATATCTTCTTTCGAGAGATCTTGCCTCGCTCATCTCAACATATCATAGACAGTAGCTCATACAAAATGATGCTCTGCCTCGAGCCCAAAACACCCAGCATTGCCATATATCGCTCACCCGATGGAACCAGGGAGTCCGATGAATCGATGCCAGAGAGACTGATGATGATCACGTTCGAGTGCACTCGCGATCGTCCAGATAGATTCGTTCGAGTTCGCATAGAGCATCTGTGACTCATCGTCATATTCCCATCATGAGAGACTATTCTTCACGACCACTCACTTATACCGATCGGATGTGAAGAGGAGATTGGTTCCTCCACCGATGATGAGAAGTGGGATATCCTCACACTGCGCCCACTGATATATCTCGGCGAGTTGTGGGAGATCTGTCTCGCTCGTGAGTTCCCAGAAGTAGTCAGCCACAACTCGAGTCTGATACCCAGAATAATGACCGATCTCATGATGAGGAACTAGGAAAGAAAGCATGCCGAGATTATATACAGAAAATAGAAGAAATCTACTAGAAAATTATTACGTTATCTACATTATCTGGAATCTCTCAAAAACAAGAAGATCGAGGCAGAAAAATTTTTTCGAAAGGAGCTTACGAGTATTTAAGTGACTAAGAAATAAATTTTTGAGAGCGATGATATTCGTAGTTTTTCAGAGATGACTACCAGTCGCGTACGGACTCGGATCCAGTGGAGAGTAGATGCAGTGTCCGTGAGATGATATCTTCTGGAGGTGTCATCCCAGCGTACGGATCGAGACTCTCCGAACGGCCCACTCCAGATCCGATGAGTTCTCTGCGGCGTGTCTCACGCAGGAGTTCTCAGGTCTGGTCTGTTGGCATATCAGTCATCCCCGTACTAGTCGTACCAGTTTCACTGTCCTCACGAGGCCGTGGCATCTGATCGAGGAGCGAGATCTTGGTGCGTACTCTCACAGAGTCAGTATACTCCAGAGATCGATTATAGAACACGGCCACATCCCCAGTACTTCCCTTCGTCTCATAGACGAGGTCACCGTAGAGCTCATAGACATCGGCTGGATTCGCGAGATTTTTCTCATTCAGGATCGGTTGGAGGAGTGACTTGGCTGGGCCATATTGCTGATCCCGGAGGAGAGACACCGCCTCGTTATAGTTGCGGATAGTCGTGTTCGTCCCCATATAGTAGCGCATATCCCCTACCCTATTCGCGAGAACAAGCGAGAGATTGTCCCGCTCCAATCAGGATAGGATAAAAAGAAAAGCACAGATGAGAAGAAGAAGTTTTTTCATAATGTTATCTGAGTCTATAGTCTCGCATCACGAGTCCGGAGAGGACGAGTAGGACTGCAAGAGTCAAAAGAATACGAGACGAGTCGAGAGGATTCTGTGTCTGCTTTTGTCATAAGAGCTCCCGAGTATCTGCGATATCTGAGAGTGTCTCTATGAGCGCGAGCGTGGCATCAAAGCGAGTACTGAGCTCCTCCAGGTGGTCGATATCGAGACGAGATATGACATCCTTGCCCTCGTACACCTTCGCGATGATACGTCCCTCGCCATCATAGTGGTCGATGATCGTCCCACCCGATGGAGTCCCGATCCCGATGAGAGTCAGATCCATAGTGGGAGGCAGCGTCACTCCGGTCGCAGATGCCATATCCGTCGTTGTCTCACCATCGGTGAGGAGTACGATATGTAGTGGAGTCGTCCCATACGTGAGGATCGCACTCGCGAGCGCTGTCTCGATATCCGTCACCGAGCCATATCGCACTGGAGAGATGCTATCGAGAGTATTCGTCCAGAGCGCATCATCATGTGAGAGTGGGAGCTGGAGGCGTGCAGAGCTCGAGAAGGTCATGAGTGCTCGTGGTCACACTGGTTGTGTCAGATCCCTCAGGAGCTCCTTCGCTGTGTCGAGTCTCGATCGCATGACTCCCGTATCACCCGCGATATCCTCCACTGACATGGAGAGCGACGTATCCAGGATATAGAGTGTCCCCACTTCACCCATACGTTTTGCACCGAACTCCGTCTGGAATATCCCCCACCCCATCAGTGCGAGTCCACAGAGAATGAGGATACGCGAGAGGAAAATCCGAGGCGGAGATGAGATGAAGTTGAGTGCAGAAGATAGCATGTAGAAGGATTATAGGAGAAAATATCGAAACTCTAGGATAAAAGTAAAAAAGAATTTGACAATTTTTTATATTATATATGCTAATATTAATATATTAATCACAAACCTATGGCTATTTTAAACTGGGAAGGAGCTATCCGAGCAGAGTATTGAAACCGCCGAAATAATAGAGATCTCTCAGGATATAGACAATTAGAACAACTAGAAACTGATATATATAATGATGTTGGTATATTTAATAAAGAATATATACGATTTTTCATGAGTCTTACATGTGCTACCATGCCTGTATTGCTAAGCAATCTCTATGACAGAAGTGCAGCACTTATAGTTGGAACAAAGCATAGATTCGCTAACATTATATAAAATCCCAACATTCCGTTGGGATTTTTTTACTTCCGTATCGTCACTTCTCGTAGTCCTGGCTGTAGAGTCCACTCGACACTGGTATCAGTAGACTCACACTGTGGGATATCGACCGTATAGCGGAGGGTCTTCGATGTCGTGCCACCCACAGGAGTATCCAGCATGAAGGAGTACACCCGAGCATTCTCGTTCTCAGTTGTCGTGATATCTGCACCCGTGAAGGCGAGCGTCGCGCTCCGAGGGACATAGAGACGAGTGAAGCTTTTGTTCTTCCCATTCCCTTCTATGAACTCCAGCTTCTCACGCTCTGTTTTGTCCTTGATGGCGAGGATATCCATGTAGGATCGGATCTGGGTGGTATCAGCTTTTTTGTAGGTATGCGTCAGTGAGAGTGTGACGACGTTCTCGTAGGTACAGTTCTGGAGTTTGGTACTTTTTGACTCGTAGGTACGCGTGATATAGCGATCCGACTTATTCCCTGAGACGGATGTGAAGACAGGATACGCCCAATTCTGACGGCACATATCTCTCTTTGCTGGATTCTCTGCAGAAGCCATCTCTCAGCTATTCATTGTTCATCATTCATCGTTCACTGACCCACATTCCCATGGTAACTGCGCACGGAACTCAGCGATCGTCGCGTCCATCGACGGATCACGTGAAGCGAAGAGGATCTCTCCGTCGTTCCAGTTCTTCTCGAATATATCGAACACGGACTCATAGAGACGCTTCTCTTGTACTTTCGCCATGAGGCTTTTTCCGAACTGGAAGAGGATATCCTTCGGATGGTTCTCACGAGCAAACTGGTTCTCGACGAGAGTCGACATGAGGAGGGAGAAGTTCGATGCGTCAAAAGGAATCGTCACACCCGAGACGGAGACGGGCCCAGTTTTTGCTAATATATCCTCGACAAATCCCTGATGGATCGCGATACCAGAGGTGATCGTCGAGTCACCAGACCGCTCGATAAAAGCGTTCGCCTTCTCCAGTGTATCATGGAAGTCAGGATAATAGTTCACGTCCCGCAGTCCATAGTTATCCGTGAGGAGTGCGACTCCTGGAGGTGGTGGTTCTTTGTATGGATACAGATTCCAGTCGTAGTAGTACACGTCATCTCGGCGCAGATCGAGGATGTTTCCCTTGTAGAGGGTGAACACGATCACCGATCCTGGGAATCCTCCGTTCGCACGGATCTCGTCACGGTTCTGGTTGAGTATGAGATAGCGGATCGGCTCGTCATGTCCGAGGAACTGGAGGAGGCTCTCCTTATGCGTAGTCGCATAGGTGAGATACTTCATACCACGCGAGAGGAGAGACCCGACATCATGCATCTTGGTCGAGAGTTCTGATCCTGTCCCGACACCACGATACAGCTCGGCAGCACTCGACATATCAGAGAGAGCAGAGTCGATCACGGTACTATGCTGATCCAGCCAGTCTGTCGGCGTCTCTATCCCGATCGACTCCAGTGGGAATATATCTGCAGAGTCCGAGCGGAAGGTAGGAGCGAGTGAGGATGTCCGATCGAGGGCAAATACCGCACCAGTACCAACAGGCATCGTATCCAGTACGCTCGAGAGTCCACGAGTGAGGAGTCGTCCACCATCGATAGCACGACCTGCGAGATCGACCGTCTCACCAGGCAACCATGAGAATGGGAGCCAGAGGAAGTTCGCTCGCTCGAAGTCGTCACGTGCACTCGCGATCCCTGAGCGCATATCGGTGATCGTCGTCGCATCACGCAGTGTGAGGAGTCGCGTATATCCAGCCTCGACGGAGTAGCGCACGAAGAAGAGTGTCGGTACGGCAGTCACCACGAGCGTGAGGAGTGTCCCGATGATACCACGGCGATGACGCTTGGTCCAGCGCTTCGCTTCCTTGCCTGTACGGCGCATCATGAGTGAGTATGGGAGCCTACGAGTGAAGAGATCTGGATATGTTCCTCATGTAGGAAGTGGCTTCTCAGAGCGGATATCGATCGCATCATAGGGCATATCGAGTGGTGCGACGAGATCGATCGTGCGTGGACGTGGCGCGAGGTCCAAGAGTCGTTGTTGCCACACCTTGGGATCGACGATATCAGGATACGCGAGGTCCAGTGTCGGGATAGTTCGGAATCTGGTCATCTCGATACGCTGTGAGATCGAGAGATCGGGCGTCACACGTTCCCGATGCATATCATCGACAAAATAATTCACACTCATATGGCGAACTGGATGCGGACTCGTCATCGGGAACATACGGGCAATATCGAGATCCTTGCCCTTTCATGGTCATATGTCGAAGTGGATGATTTTTTCGGACATTTTGGAGTTGTGGATTCGAGAGAAAAAACTATACTCTCTAGTATAGAGAAAAGTAAAAAGTTCTCAAGTAAATAACTCTATTCAGATCTGAATATGCACAAATATCTCCTCTTCATAGTACAACTCCTTGTCATCATAGCATTGATGATGTTTCTTGGGTTCATCATAAGCATGTTCTTCCCTACTTATAGCACAGCTCTTATTCTTGGATTCTGAGGAGTTACTTTCTGAGTTAGTCTGATATCTGGATTTATCTCTTTCGATCGGACTCAAGAGATCATGAGGAAGATAATACGATATACTCTTATCTGAGAGCTCCTCTTGCAATTGATTCTCAGTATTCTGAGTTAATATCATTCAATTTCATTTTTAATCTTGTACCCTCAAGTGGTATATGTAAATTTTTATCTTCCTATGTCCAACAATATCACCTGTCCCAACTGTGGTCACCAGTTCTCACTATCGGATGTCCAGAAGCATGAGCTCGAGCATATGCGGGGCGAGATGCAAGAGACGATCAAAGCCGAGATGCAAAAAGACTTCGACGAGAGAGCTCGCAGCTACGCCGTGAAGGTCAAAGCCGAAGCCGAGGAACAAGCCAAAAAACAAGCCATCGAACTCGACAGCTATAAGAAGCGTGACGAAGAGTCACGAGCCAAAGAGATGCAATATCTCAAGGAGAAACAAGTCATGGAGATGCGAGCCAAAGATATGGAAATAGAAAAAGAACGAGCCATCATCGAAGCGAAGAAACTGATGGAGGTCGATATCAAAATCCAAATAGAGAAGGAACAGGCCTACAATACGGACAAGCTACGACTCGAATACGAGAAGCGTATGGCTGAGATGCAAAAACAACTCGAGATGACGCAAAAAGCGGTGGAGGATGCAAATAGAAAGGCGAATCAGGGATCTATGCAGATCCAAGGTGAGATCCAAGAGGATGCACTCCGCGTACTCCTCATGACCAACTTCCCGACTGATACGATCTCCGATGTCGAGAAAGGGATCAAGTGAGCCGATGTCATCCAAGAAGTCAGGAATATGAATGGTACGGTCGGGATCATCGCCTGGGAGTCGAAGAATACCAAGGCCTGGTCAGAGAGCTGGGTGGACAAGCTCAAAGAAGACCGACTCCGAGTCAATGCCGATATCTCGATCCTCGTGACGGCAGTCCTACCCAAGTGAGTAGACAAGTTCGGCCTCTACAAGTGAGTCTGGCTCGTCGAGTGGTCATACGCCCTCCCGATCGCCATCATGCTCCGCGGACAGATCGAGTCGATGTCGCACCTGCGGACGAGTCTAGTGAGCAAAGATGAGAAGATGGAGGTCCTCTACAACTATCTCACGAGTGCCCGATTCAAGGACAAGGTCGAGAACATCATCGATGCGTTCCGTCAGATGCAGGATCAGGTCGCAGAGGAGCGGAGAGCGTTCGAGTCACGGTGGAAAAAGAGAGAACAACTCCTCGAACAAGTGATCAAAAACACAGGCGGGATGTATGGGGATCTCGGTGGGATGCTCGGGGGGAAACTCGAAAAGGTGGAGTATTTAGAGTTGGGGGGAGGATTGTAAATTATTTTTACTTCTTATTAATCTTACCTATACATTATGAAAATACTATGAGTAACTTTAAAAAATTATAAATGCTATCAAGCTACTACTTATATAAAACTTTCTGATGGATTCGAAAAATTTCATGGAATAATTTGAGAGAATGGTGTATGAAAAAGTGCAATATTAGAAGGATTAAATACTTTCTTTACAAATTGACAATGGATTCGAAATAAAACTGGAAAAAAATGAGAATCAGAATGTTGAGTCTGAGTAATGATCTGTATAGAAAAATCCACAGTAACTATCCACCCCCAAAGGGGGTGGCTTTAGCAAAAAGACCCTAGAAGGGTCTACGACTATTGAGATGGAGAGGACAGAAGAAGTAAGTATGGTTTGTTAGAAGTTGAGATCTGTTTGGTTTCAATCGGATAGTTTA
>JANOIH010000042.1:0-10973 GCA_031407385.1 Candidatus Altimarinota bacterium
CTCAAAAGAAGCACATTTAGGGCATTTTTTTTAGCATAATATTCGAGGATAATAAATAGGGAACTTCCATCCTACTCTTTTGGCTTCACAGAGCAAAAAATAGTGTGCAAACAGCACACTATTTTTTCTATTTACCCATAAAATATCTATCCCATCTTCTCGATCATCATATCGAGTGCATCTATATTCTCCGTGAGCTCTCTCATAAGTGGCTCAGTTCTCGCTGATGCGAGGTCTCTATTCTCACTAGCTCCACCCACTTGGACTCGTACTCGTGAGAGTTCTTGTTGTGATGCTGTGAGTGCAGTTCTCTTGCTATCCAAGAAGCCCCGAAGTGAACGAAGTGGTCATACGATATCTGATCTGAGTGAGCTGATATACCGCTCTGAATCAAAGAGATTTCCTTTATTTGCCCTGGCTTCCACCTTCTCCAGTCGGATCACGAGAGACACTATCTGAGAAAAGGTCGAAGCGAGTCCATCGAATCCATCACTCAAAGCCCCATAGTTCATATCTGATGCAAAGTTCTTCTGTATTTCTTGGCTTTTTTCTGAAATCTGTGGTGTGAGTTTTTGGATCTTCTCTCAGATATTTCCGAAGGCATATGTAGGATGAAAAGTATTTACTATCTGACGAATTATAATAGGTAGCAAGGGTATAATAAATAATGATAAAACTACCGAAATCTTAAATATAATGAATATTAGCATATCACCCTTGTATCCACCAGTACTGAGAATCATCATTATAAAAATAATGACTGGAAAATACAAAAAAATTCATTTCCCTTTCCCAATAGAATATTTTCCTGCTCCAGGGGAAATCAATCTTGTAATCCTATTTAGTAGGGGAATCTCCGATATTGATTGATATTTTTTAGTATACGCTATAATTCCTGTATCTATTATGAAAACCCTTCAGAGCAATGCATATACAAGAACACCGAACATATAATAAGCTCATATTCAAAACATAAAACATAATATTATAGTCTCTATAATATTAGAGACAACATATGGATCTCCTCCTGTGGACTTTACTATTTCTGTCGTAATTCCTCAGATCAGTGTCATTAGTACAATCCATAAAAGTAGAAGTCATAGTAGTTTAAAAAACCCAGATAAGAAAATAGGATAAGTAATGATATCTCTTATCAAGAATCATCTTTCTTTGATTTCTACTTTTTCTTCAGTTGTGAGCTGGGTATCTTCCATATTTTATAAAGAGCTATGATATCTCTATCATAGCTCTTCGTTCAGTTTTTTGCAAGTATTTTCTAGAAACCTGGATTGCTTCGTGCCTCGCAATGACGAGACACCATAGGAAATATTGGACTACTTATTGAGTTCCTCTGCGAACTCTTCTTGATCCTTGGCACCGAGTACTTTGATCGCCTTGAGTTGTGCACTGGCTTCATCGAACGACTTTTTCTCTGCATCTGCCTCTATCTTGATCTGAGCTCGGTATGACTCGATGGTGTCGAAGTGATTCTTGAGTTTTGTGACATTCTCGACAAATACACTTGCTGAGAGGACGGGCTTGGATGCGAGTTCCTCTGATTTGCGAGATGACTCGATCGCCTTGTCCGTGAGCTCTGACGACATCTTGTCGATGGTCGATCCCATCACGGTGATCGCTGCCATAGATGCGTCGATCGCCTTTTGACTACTTGTCTCGATGAGGGCGGTAGAGAGCAGAGTCTTGAATATCGGACGAGATGAGCTCATCGCGAGAGAGAGCTTGCTCGCTGAGTCGAGACGCATGAGGAGACGCTTGCGAGCCATATCGAGGTTCCCGATGAGTACCACCAGATTCGACTGGAAATACTCGACATGACGGACGAACATATCATACTTCATCTTCTCAGTTTCATCTTTGCTCTCGATACCCTTTGCTCGGAATTCTTCGATCTTCTTCGCGAGGAACTCCTTGTATGCGACGACCTTTCCGAGATTGGCGTCGATCCCATCGAGGAACTTTTTTTGCATGTCGACACTCGTATCGAGGGAGGTATGTGCCTGATCGAATCCTGAGAATATCATCTGGATCTTACCTTCGAGAGACTTCACATCGAATGCTGCCTCATCCCACTTGGAGTCGAGTGACTTCATGAGTCCACCGAGGATCGGGATAGACTTCGCGAGACGCATCACGGTACCATCGTTGTTGATGATCTCCTTGTAGACTGATTGGACATTGTTATTCATCTCGGTGAGGGTATCTGATACCTTCATGATCGGATCTGAGTCGATGATCGTCGCAGTCTCAGAGATGATGGAGTCGATCGGAGCCGTGATCTTCTCACCGAGTGATCTGAAATCCTTTGCCTCAGCAAAAGTCTGCTCTACCTCTGCCGACTCGGTAGCCGAGAGTGGTTTTGCCTTGATATCTGCGATGATGAGTGCCGCTTGCTTGTCATCTATAGTCGGATCCTGAGTCTGTGTCTTGGTAGCCATGAGTAAAAAAGTTAAAAGTTATAATAACGAGAAGTATTGTACGCGAATTTGGTATTTTTTGCAAAAGAATTTTACCCTTCTAGATACAAAAATCCCCTCGATTACCGAGGAGGAGTTTTGCGTTTCTTTTTCATCCTTTCTATGAAGATGGATATCTGTTACTGAGCGGTTGGTCCTGATGCAGAAGATCTGTGGTTATCGCCACGTGGACCACCCATCATGCCACCGCGTCCTTCACCCATCTGTGGACGGTTGGCTTCGAGAGCATCGAGCTTGGTCTTGAGTTCTGGATACTTTGCTATGATCGCATCTACCTTCCCCTTTTCTTCTGTACGAAGAGCCTCTTCCTTGGTACGGTACTCTGTTCGGATAGCCTCGATTGCTGTCTTATCGGCAGTAGTTACCCCAGAGAGAATCGTGTCCATTGGATTGGCTCCACCTCTTTTTTCCATCATTCCCCCCTTCATACCACCACTCTGAGGCATAGCTGCCTTGAGTTCTGGGTATTTTACGAGAAGGGCGTCCATCTCAGTCTTGAATGCTTCATGTTGAGCCTTCATAGTTGCTTGATCTACGGTTGTGTTGCTTTTTACTGCATCCATCTCTGTCTTATGTTTTGTCATAAGAGTTTCGAGTGCTGTATAGGCCTCTGCAGAGACCTTGCTCTTGATCGTCGCGAGCATGGCTGTTGGATCGCGTTGTTCTATGTGAGTATTGCTTGTTTTTGCAGTAGTCGTACCTGTGCTGGTTGCTGCGTACATACCACTTCCGAGGAGTACTGCACCTGCGACAGAGAGTGTTGCGAGACCGATGATAAGTTGCTTTGTCATAAAAAAAAGTTAGGAATTAGAAGCAATGTAACGAACGTTACGAGAGGTAGTATGCTCTCAGGAAGTAAGTGAACCGTAAGAATAGATCTGGTTCCTCCCGTCAGTGGGCGTCCTCTGTAAATCTATGTTACGAGAGGCAGTATAACAGGGAAGGGTAAGAGTGAGGTAATAGGAAATAGGAGGTAGGATATAGAGGGCACATAGGCACAGGGGCAGGAACAAAGAGAAAAGCAGAGTTGCCTCTGTCATCGCGAAGTATGAAGTGATCTTGTTCCTGCCTGTTTCTATTTCGTATATACAAGTTATCAAAAACGTATAGTATATTTCATCGAAAATATATAGCTTGACTTTGCTTATGAATTCATATAATGGCCACATATGGAATTACACAAAATAGTCAAAAAGTTGGAGAAAAAGATGTGAAAAATCATCACACTCCAAGATATCACCGATCTCGTCGATCCTGGTGCACGAGATGTCGTGCGCGAAGATGCACGCATCGCACAGACCGTCTACGCACTGAAGGGTCAGGGCGTCATACAGTCGATCCGCAACGGGCTCTACTTCGTCTCTGATGGCATCCTCACCGATCCTGTCGAGCTGGTCGATACCCACTACTGGGAGATCGTGCGCACGGTCATCGCTGCAGAAGCAGGGAAGGACTATATCATCGGTGGCGAGAAGGCACTGGAGCTCCTCATGATGGACTTCTCGATCCCATATCAGCTCATCGTCTATACGCGTGACATCGCGAAGAAGGTAGCTATATCTCCACGGCATGAGATCCTGTTCCGGACTATGATAACAGGGGAGAAGACCTCTCGTGTGAACGCGTTCGGCATACTGAAGAAGCAGTCTGCACCGATCGATATCAAGATCAACATGAAGTGGGAGATACTCAACGCGTTCTGATATGAAGCCGCACTCCTAGATACCCTCACGATCCATGACCATGAAGAGGGGATCGCAGAGGCACTCGCACTCAAGTTCCTGAAGCGATATGAGTCCAAGCTAGAGCGTGGGAACTTCGGCATATTGGTCTCTATACGCTATATCCGCGCGATCAACCGCCTTCGCGTCATAGCGAAGACCCATGGGTATGAGCGATTGTATGAGAACTCATTGGACGTGATTAAAAAAGAGGGGGGAGGATGTTTTGTTACTTTTTAGGAATTCATCACTTTTGAGTACTAAAATTAGATCCACGCGACTCCTGCTCAATACACAATTCGCTAACAAGACACGACTACCTCATTCGATGATTGTGTCAGATGGGATAGTTACCTTCTTTCAGTCCACTATTATCGATCGTACCTTTCATCTAAAATTATCGATGACAACCATTCATCGGTTATTTGTAATGTAAGGTTCATCATTTACCACTACACCTGTACCCTTCCATTCACTGAGTCAGTTAGATAGCACCTTTATTTCTAGTATCTTTGTTTCTTTTCTGGGATCAGGAGTGAGTGTAGTCATCGTTTTATTTTTATAAAAAGTGCAGTGTAAAAAAACTTTCTATTCTGTCAAAAGTTTTTTTGCTTTTTTTATCTTTTTACCTATGATGCAATCCAATAAAACCAAATCCATGAAGCTCCAAAAATACCTCGCACATGCCTGAGTCTGCTCTCGTCGCAAAGCAGAAGAATATATCGAAGCAGGTCTCGTGACTGTGAACGGCATCGTCGCGCATATCGGACAAGTGGTCGATCCTGAGACGGACGAGATCAAGTTCTCAGACCAGATCATCGCGGATCAGGCGGATCTCGTGTACTACGTGTTCAACAAGCCCCGTGATGTCGTGACGACCTGTCTCTCAGGCAAGGACGACGAAGATGGGATCATGGACGTCGTGGATATCCCTGAGCGAGTATTCCCGATCGGACGTCTCGATAAGGAGACGACTGGACTCATCATCCTCACCAACGACGGACGCCTCTCGAACTATCTCATGCACCCTCGCTACGAGCACGAGAAGGAGTATGTTGTGGAGGTCTATGGCAAGATCGATGATGAGGCACTCGATCAGATGAGAAAAGGAGTCAGGATAGAGCTGAAGGATAACGGATCACGTACGCGCATCATCCGTCGTGTCGATGGCAAGGATACCGTCATCACTCGCAAGTACATGACCAAGCCCTGTGATATCACGCGTCTCTCATCGTCCAAATTCGCTATCACACTCAGAGAAGGGAAGAACCGACAGATCCGTCGTATGGTCGAGGTCGTCGGCAGTGATGTGAAGAAGCTCAAGCGTATCCGCGTCGAGAACGTCATGCTCGGAGATCTCGAAGAAGGGCAGTGGAGACGGTTCACTCCTGCAGAGAAGCGAGGAGTACTGGAGCGGATCGGGACGGAGGAATAAAAAGAAAAGTTCATCCCGAGTAGTCGGGATGATCTTTTTTGTTAGTTCACAGGTGTTCATGCTGGGGCAAGAGAGTAGTCGAGGAGTACAGTGGCATTTTTAGCAACTCCTTCTGTGAGGGGAGTTACGGGATTCCTTATTCCTTGCCACTTTGGCAGGCTATCTACAGTATGAAGTGCACCGAGGTTTGTAGGATTAAGTGTTCTGATTCCCTCCCATGGAACTTCAGGGCTCGGATTGGATTCAATCCCATTCCATGGAGTAGCAGAGGCTAGGAAGTCAGCACCGTCAAGATTCACGGTTGTCATAGATAGTAAAAGTTATGAATTAGATAGATTATATTGATTTTGTATCTTTTGCAAATACTTCGCGAATTGGATCCATGATATCGATGATCTTCTCGAAAAGTTCTTGCTCATTAGTTCAGCTGTTCACGAGGCTATAGAATCAGTCGATGAATTCTTGGTTTTCTATACGGATATTGGGATTACTGTTCATCTCGTGTATTCGCATAGATAGAAAATTGATTGGGATGATACCCTAGATTATCCTAGTTACACCAGCTGTGTTATCTCGTATGTTTTCTTGTATAGATCGAGGGAGCTTATTCCAGAATACTGAAAATCTTCATATGAGACGAGATATTTCTATATTATTAATATACAGTTCAGGACGGATAGGATAGGATTCAAGTATTTTTTCTATCAAGTCTTTTCTTCCCTCAAGTTTATAGGTTATATGCGTCTTTCAGTTGTTTACTTTAAATTCTATACTTGGATCTATTCCTATAAGTATCTTCTGTTGAGCTGCAGATAGTATCGTAGGAACTGTTAAATCTTTGACTGACTCTCGAACGAGCTGATATGTTCGATATAGTCGTATCTTGGGATTATTTCACATATTATTAAAGATATGTGTGTTTGATGTTCCTGATATTTTCAGTGCTTGCTGAGCACTTAAAGATGGATACTCAAGACCCCCTTGTATCTTTTGTAGACGATGTATCTTGTCTCTAAGTGCATGGACAGGATTTGTAGTTCATGGTAATGATCCAGATCGTCCACGAGTTTTACCTATTGTAGTAAAATCAGATGATCATCAACTTATATTTCTTGTAGACATGGAAAATTTTACTTATGATATTTTTGGTGAGCCTCTTTCAGTTTTGGATTGGTCACGTGAGTATAGACTTGCGTCGTCGTGATCGAGGCATGACCGAGGAGTTCCTGGATTATACGGATATCAGCACCATTTGTCAATAGTGTTGTTGCAAAAGAATGCCGAAGTGTATGGGCGTGCATGTTTTTGAGTATGCCGGCCTGGAGTCCGTATGCCTTCACCATGTTGGTGATATGGAACCGAGAGAGGCGGACAGAGTCATCTGAGAGTAGGGAAGAGTGGATATCTGCCTCAGAGAAGTTGTGGCGGATGAAGAGTGGAGCGAAGTGGTCACTACGAGCCTCCAGATAGGCCTGTATCGCGAGTGATGCTGTCTCGGTGAGATAGACGACGCGGAGCTTGCCTCACTTGCCTCGTACGGCGAACTCGAGCGTCTCGTGGTTCACATCCTGACGATTCAGGGCTGTGAGCTCAGATATACGCAGCCCCGTTGAATATATACACTCAGATATCGCATAGTCTCTTTTTCATTGTATCGATTCTCTGGGTATTGCTGAGAAGTATCTCTCGATCTCCTCACCCGTGAGGAATGTCACCTCTCGGTCCTGCACTCGCATGAGGTCGAGTGTGGTCGGATCGAGACAGTCGATCTGTTCCTTCTTCAGATACTTGAGCCAAGAGCGGATTGTGATGATATGAGCATTGACCGTCTTCGCCTTGAGTCCTGAGTCGGAGAGCTCGAGTCGCCATGCGTCGATGTCTTCTTTTTTCACAGACTCGACCTCAACAGGGAAGAGGGCAATGAGATCTCGCATGATAGAGCGCTTCTCTCTACTCTGTTCTGACTTGTGCGGGAGAAAAAGAAAATGATTCACTCATTCAGGAAGTCACTTCGCTCAGCGTGGCTCCAACCAACGGATCAATCTCCATATATGGAACGCATATTGCTCGAGTGTCTTCGGCGAGCGACCCTTGTGCAGACGGAGATAGATGAGGAAGTTGTCGAATGCTGTGATGATGTTCATAGAATAGTGTTGACTAAAAATAAAATATAGATATAAATTGTGTATTGAATCTTAAGTATATAAAATTATGTGAGAAAATTATAATCCAAATAAAATAGGTACGCCATCTTGTGCTGCTGAGGCAGGAATCTCATCATGGAAGCATGAGGCAAATCAAGGTTATGGAAAGTGAGAGTGGGCGACTCTTGCCTATAGAACTCAGCAGGCAACTGAGCTTGTCAGGAAAAATGTTCCATCAGCTGGATGGGCAGGGAAGATTAATTAATAGTGTACTAATATCATTATAATTATGAAAGAAGAAATTCAACCTTCACCTTGAGTGAATAAGCATCAGTATCAATGAGAGGGTGATTTATTTACATTGATTAGTGATGTTTCTGATAAGTATGGTCAACTTATGGAAAGAAAAAAAGAAGTAAAATTAGCAATACAGATAGAGCTTTCGGATACAGAGACTGAAGTAGAAACGGCAGGATATAATACTATTGACTGGTTATTTTCGGATGCTTGTCAGCTAAGAGTAGTCAAAATACCTGTGTTTCCAAAAAATGGAATAGCTAAGAAGTATCCGACGATACGAAAAGAATTAGTAAGACAGTATTTTGATACTAATAAAAAGAAGGATCTTATTGGAAAATGGGGAAGATACTTTTATTCTCGTCTGAAAGTGATAAAAGAACAGAGTCCATGAATATTAAAAAAATTCGATGGATATACTCTTTGGATAGGTTATCATCCAGAATCAGAGGTGTTCATCTTCCAGCATGTATGTAAAGAATAGAAGAAGGAAACCGGATCTTCTGAATCTCAAATGCTTAACATAATGTAACTTATGTGAAGTAATTATATAGTTTTTATAGAGAAAGCAAGAGATTCTATATATTTAAACTTGAGTCCGTACTTCCGTCATTCTGAGGCACGAAGAATCCATGTTTCGGATATTCTGGTTCCTCCTTCGTCAGGATGACGGAAATAATGCTATGCAACGAAGAAATCCATATACTTATTTTTTATCTCGACGATACAATACTCGTAAAAAGTATAAAAACCTCGCTATGAGCGAATTTTTTGTATCTCGTTTGTGGTATTGGATTACTGAGGATACTGATTTGAGATTACAAAGATCGAACAATAAAAAATATGTTTTGCTGGATTCCTGCCTTCGTAGGAATGATATTGTAGTATATATCCTTGCGGTACAGGAACTCGGAACATTAGATTGATTTGTGCCTCGCAATGACTGACGCAGATAACGAGAATAATTCTCATTATATCTTCTTGCCTTTTAAAACCTCCCGAGTACACTCATCATATGACAAATACAACCCAACTCGAACAATCATGTCACGATATCCTCGTGAAAAATATGGAATACACGGATCAGGCTGTCTATCTCCTCTATGATACTGAGTCACCACTGGCTCGAATACTGTCTGATGCGTGGATATCGGTGCTCGAGAAGATAAAACAAGAGCAAGATTCCTTGTCGTCCACAGAAACAGGACTCCGTCGGAATGATAAAATCCAAATTCGCGAGTTCAAAAACCCACCACAACCACTCTATCGTGGTGGACTCATAAATCCTGATAATCCGCATCTACAAGAGCAAAATCGTATCATTACTTCACATAATATCGATGAGAATAAGCGAGTCGGTCTCGATCATCATGAGGTATATCAGACGAAGATGGCTCCAGGGCAAAAAAGAGATCCTGAGCTTTTGGATACCTCAGGATGACAGAATTCGGAGCAAAATCCTCAGTCTTCCGCTATACTCCAGACAGCTCCTTTGCAAAAGGAGCTCATCGAAATGCTAGATCCACAGATCGAAGATATCAAAAATGCACTCATATCACTCCCCGCCTGATCTATCGTCATCCTCGTACAGTCGACTAACTTCCGACTTTCGACCTTTCGTATTCGTCTCGAGCTGTTCCATCTCGGTATCCATGTCGTCGAGTTCAATCATCTTGCCTATATTCCTGAAGGCGAATTCACCACATTCACGACTTCCCTCTCATACCAGACAGATGAGTATGTGAGACAGGAGTGAGTGATCCGAGGACTCATCGAGGCGAACAATGAAGCACTAGGAAATACAAGAATACAATCTATGAACGGAGAATTCCTGACGTTTTTACTTCTTGAGAAGATTCGCGGTAACACAGGAGACTATACTGAGACAGTAAATAAAGGGGGTACATTCCCGCTCGGTGAGGTCTTCACCGAATCGGTCGAACTGGATTCATTGAATGGAAAATGTCTCATCGAGTCCTATCCGAGAGAGGATTTCTCTGTGGATCACTGTACTCCGTTCGAGCTCGTTATCCAGAACGGGCGAGTTCTCCCGAGTGACGACTTCCCGGCTCCTTTTGCGAAGCTGTATAACTGGATCGTGCAGTATGAGTGAGAGGTGATGGTACGCGAGCTTGGTATGGGCCTCAACAGAGCCATCACGACGACCACTCCTCTCTCGGATATCAACTTCTACGAACGCAAGATCGGAGTCCATCTCTCTCTCGGCAAAAAACACGGCATCTACGGCAAAAAACTCCCGAAAACCATGATCCAGAGATTTCATATCGATGTATTCATCGCGACGGAGTGAGTCTATATCGGAGATCAGAGGGTGTATGAGGAGTGAAAGTGGATAGTATAGGGCACTATTTTTCTGTTAATTGCTTATTAGCAAGTTTAGATACTTCCTCTATTTGCTCATAGATAACTTTTAATTCATCAACTGATAATTGTGATGAATTTATTATGCTTGTATAATATTTTAATGCTTCATCGTATTTTCCAACTTTAGAGTAGCATTCAGCAATATAGAATAAAACCAGCTCTCTTTGATATGTCTCCCCTATTGATATCATCTTTCAAAAAGACTTAAGGGCATCCTCATAACGGTTTGTATGAAAATAAGATATACCGAGATTAGTGAGTGTGCTACTTTTTATGTTGCTATCAGGATTATGTGTAAGTAAGTCTTCATATAAAGGTATAACTTTATCATATTGTCTTAATCTAAAGTAGCATCAATTAATCCATCTGTCTAAATCCACCCCCTCTGGGGGTGGACCCACATAGGCTCTGCCACTGTAACCGTTGACTCGAAAAAAGGTTATGATATCCTAGACTTTGCAAAAAGACCCTAGAACTTACATCATAACCTTTTTTC
>JANOIH010000043.1:0-33006 GCA_031407385.1 Candidatus Altimarinota bacterium
TGAAAAAAGGTTATGATGTAAGTTCTAGGGTCTTTTTGCAAAGTCTAGGATATCATAACCTTTTTTCGAGTCAACGGTTACAGTGGCAGAGCCTATGTGGGTCCACCCCCAGAGGGGGTGGATTTAGACAGATGGATTAAAGTTGTAATTGATCAGAGGATTAAAACTCATGTACCGAAAGCTTTAATAAAAATGTCCGCGGAAGAGATGAATTAATTATCCTTCTTCACATACCCCACCATATTATCTTCTCCTTCTCCATATCGACCGATTGTTTTGTAGTCTTGGTCTGGTGGTGAGCTCATCTCAGCAAAGAGGAGTTGCGCGATATCCATACCAGGTCGGAGGATGATAGGAACTGAGTTCATGTTCGCGAGTTCGAACGTGATATTGAGATAGTGGCCAGGATTGATGAGTCCAGCAGTATTGTGTACGATGAGTCCGATACGAGCGAGAGAAGACTTCCCTGAGAGTTGGATCAGATATTTCTCTGAGCCAAATTTTTCTACACTCGTACCAAGAACCGTCACACCAGGACGGAGTATGAGTCATTGCTCAGCAGTGACCACGATCTCCTCATACTCAGGGAGGATATGATTAACTGGGTCGATATTGGCGACTGAGTATTCCTTCACCACGAGGAATCGTTCTCCGAGACGGATATCATAACTCGCAGGCTGGAGACGGGACTCGTCAAAACCCGAGATAGTGATATCTCATGAAGTGATACTCGTGCGGATGTCACGGTCGGAGAGATACATAGTCAATTAACAATAAAGAATTAATAATTACAAATGATTGTATCTATTTTTTAGATATTTCAACTCCATTCATGTAGTATCGTATGATCCTCTTATAGTCCCATCCCTGCAGTGCCCAGTATGTTGCTCAGATTCCTGAGATTCCTACGCCATGTCAGGCGCGAATTCGTCATACTCATCCTGGATCAGTGACCGATTGGAGATATGGGATATCGACACAACTCGGTGACCCGTTCTTCTGACAGTATTCGAGTGCTGAGAGCGTACGACCATCAGATGAGGAGTGATACCATGCCTTGATAATCCTATTTTGATAGGTGATCACCTGTCCGAGTGTAGTCTTCACTACATCTGATACAAGTGGTGAGCGTGCCTCATATCCATATCCGAGATACTTCTGGAAGGAGTCAGGATCATCAGATCCATCATAGAGATTGGTATTGTATTTGCGATGTGTACGTTCCATGTAGTAGCGAGCATAGCTACGCGCTGCCACAGTGATCACTCGGATCTTCTCTATATTATCTGTATTCGACACTTCTCAGAGTCATCTGAGATAATCCTCTACTGGGAGCTCGTTCACGACGAGGAGTTTCCCATCTTGATTACGGAGAGTGATCCTACCACGGAATATATTATCGTTATACTTTCCGGTCGTATCCCAGGCTGGTACACGGGACCATGAGTCGATACGTACGAGTGGTCAACTATAAGATACTACAGATCATGAGTATATTTTTTCTCATGCTTTTATTGTGAGTCAGTTTTTTCATACTATTCATACAGTTATATTTTTGGTTGTATCTCATGGTATCCGACGTGCTCAGATACGCAAGTTGGCGAGACCAGGACTCGCGAGTGAGAGAGTAATAGTATCAGTGAGTGGATAGGAGAGTTTGATGCCGATAGCTTTGCCTCAGAGCGATGGTGTTGGCGTGATACCGTTGGTTGATGTGAGTACAGATGACTTCACTATCACCGATGGCTCTATTACGGCTGGTGCAACTACTGTTCCTGTGAGTACATATTGGACTCTATCCTCCTGAGGAAGTGGATCGATATGTGGTGTCTCTGGGTTGTATACTGGCGTGACTGATCATACTCGACCCGCTACTCGATCTCGTAGAGAGTCGATGAGGCTATAGAGGTTCTTGCCTGCACATGCAGTATGTCCGACATCTCTATGCACATGAAGTCGCTTCACTCTCATCTCATCTATGGTACAACCTGGAGTACTGCAAGTACGGAACCCAACAGTATCCTCGAGTACATTGATTCCGTACTTGCGAGCCACCATGACGATCGCATCTTCGAGCCCCCTCACTTGTCAGGCAGATGGCGTATCCACTTCGAAGTTGCCCATCACAGAGATCCCGACAGTTCAGAGATTATTGGCGTATGCGTGGGCTCATTGGACATAATCTCATCCTGCATATCACTCATATATTGCACCATCCCGACCGATAACATAGTTGTATCCGATATCTCAGAAGTTGCGTGTACGAACATGATACTCGTATATCGCACGCAACACAGTGAGATCATCGGTTGCTTGAGTGATATTCTCAGCGGTATGATGAACTACGATACGATCGACTGACTTGGCACGGTTGATCGGTATGAGGAGCTTGTGTCCGTTTTCATAGCGGATCTTGGTGAGGACAGTGAAGCTCTCTGGATGGAGTGATTTTAGTATTTTCCCTATGGCTGTGTCTTTTTGTGAGGTGAGTGCTCATGCGGCCTGCTCCTCTGGAGTGATCGTGACGATACGCGGAGTCTTGCCACGTGCTTCCCACTCAGCGATCTTCTTCGCGACACTGGACGCATCGCGATATCTCAGTGACTCATCAGCTCACCACTCTCGGCGTGATATGACACGTACAGCCGTGTCAGCGCTGAGTACTGGCATATGCCAACTCAGACGATTATGATACGATGCTGTATCTGTAGCGATCAGTGTCGGTAGTGTATCTCATGAGTATCCGTGTATCTGGAGTGATATCTGTGATCGTGGTGATGTCACCATAGGGAACGTATAGAGAGCCTCAGTATCATCACTCTCATCAGTATCGAGTTCTCGTGTATAGTCCTGCCCATCGATACTCCATGTCACACTCACTCTATCCCCTCAGATATCACGAGGAAAGGCAAGTACAAAAGAACTCGCAGACCCAGAAAGTACGATATCTATAGGCTGAGGTGGGAGATTTGATGAGATGGGCTTGATTTTTGTCTCGATACGAGCATAATCATACACACGTTCCAGAGAAACCGTAGAGCTCCCAAGAAAAGCTCCAACACATATTGCAAAAATAAGAGAAAAGAATGCTTTTTTTTGCATAAATACAAAGAATCTGTTAGAGTGAGTACAACTTATTATCCCTTCCAGTGTATGAATCTTCCGAGCGAAATCAAACTCTTCACCAAAAATACACTCATCGTGGCGCTCTTTTTTGCGCTCGCGCTCGAGCTGTCTTGGGACTATGTGGCTCCTATGCTCGGTATGCAGACCAACGCCAACTCCAATGCCAAGGCCTTCCAACAGGTTGATGTCATATATATGGGCAACACTGCAACTGCACTCTCACTCGCACTCGGGCAGAAGGATAAGCAGATACAAGGTGGACCTGTCATCCTCGGGAATGATATCATCACGATAGCTGAGGTCCTCGCACGTCCTGCCGACGGACAGCGTCGCCTCATCGGTACGCATATGCAGGCGATACAGACCTATGTGAATATCCTCGAGACTGATATCCCGTCGATCCTCGATCGTGCACCCGATCGCCAAGCTGCCCTCGATGAGCATATCGCTCTCTTGAAGAGCTATGGTACCAAGACCAATGATAGACTCGTGATCCTCGATGAGCAGATCTCCGATCTGAAGGCGATCCTCACTCACGATGCAGAGGAGACCGCGAAGGCCAAGACGGTACTCCAGAGCTCTCTCGCGAGCCTCGACTACAACGGTGTGGACAATGCTATCGATAGCTACACGACCACTCGCAACTCTGATACACACGCTCGTATCTATCTCATATACCTCGAGCGCTTCCGTGATACATATACCAAGTTACAAGCAAAAAACCGAACCATCCTCACGGCACTCACTGAGAACCGCGAAGCACTGATCAAAAAATCCAAGATTATCATACCAACCACTGGAACTGATATACTGAAGGATCTCGGCATCATCCAGAGCGAGGCTCAGTACAAGGCACAGAAGGCTCTGGACTAGCCCCTGTCTCTGTCACCCGCGAGGCATGAAGCAATCTTGTCTCTGTATCTTCGGAAACAAGATCACGTCGTACCTCGTGATGACAAAACAACAGAAAAAGTATCGAGATTTGCAAAAAAAACGAAGTTGTGGTCTAATGACATCATATACATATATACGTACTCCATGTTTACAAGAATCCTCACATCCTCTCTCCTCTTCCTGATAGCTATCGGGGGGTTTGTGGTGAGTTATGATACAGGAACGATGAGGGTGAGTGAATCGTATGCATTAGGTGGTGGTCCGACGAGTCCAATAAGCGAGAATGAAATAGATAGAGGCACTACTCCAGCAACAACTGCGGCTGCAGCAAAAGAAACAGATTCGTCATCAAATTGGCTCAATGAAGGGATACAAGCAGTCAATGCTATACTAGGAATTATCACAGTAATATTATCCCCTGCCATTATATTCGCAGGATGGTTACTCTCTCCTGACTGGAGTAGTGGTGACCTCTTTGGTCTCAGAGGCCCTATGCACAAGATGTGGATCATCGTATCCAATATCGTATATTTTATCTATGCGATACTCCTGATACTCATAGCACTGGCTACGATCTTTGGTAAGGATACATTCAGTTACAAGGTGATGCTCCCGAAGCTTGCTCTCGGTATTCTCATGGTACCATTTACCTGGTGGTTCGTCCAATGGACTATATCACTCTCGACGATCGTGACAGCATCAGTGGTGAGTATCCCGATGGAGACTATGAAGGATCAATACCATGCATCTAACGATTATCTTAATAAGAAAATTATTCCAGGAACATATACGGTAAGTTCTCTTGACAAGAAGGCAGGTGCTAAATCAGAAAAGACAGACTGTAAAGCGAATGAAGCTGAATGTCTCAGTATACAAGATATTCTCGATCATGATGGAGGAATATATAACACACTCCTTATATATGCATATAATGTATTCAAGATCCAGAACTATAAAGATATTGATAGTCCGCTAGGAAAAATCAGTACCGCTGGTCAATTACTGAACAATGTTGTTATCAGTGCACTTATGATATTAGTATTTGGAATACTCGTCATGGCACTTATAGCCATGCTCATGCTCCGTGCTATAAAGCTCTGGATGTACGCTATATTCTCGCCAGTATTCACACTTCACTTCGTAGCGGGTAAGGAACTCTTCGGCAAGAGTACTGAGTGATTCAATATCAAGGAATTTATCTGACTCTGTTTTGTTCCTGCCGTGGTTGGTATCACGCTCTCGTTCTGACTTATGGTAGTATCTATCGTGCAGATCCCGACTCAGACTACAGCAGCAACAGGAGACGCAACATGTACCATGGCCAAGATGATTACACTAGAAGGAAATGGAACAACCTATACTGGTTGATGTACCTTAGCTCGACTTATGTGAAGTGAAAAGAATACTATACGTCGTGGTATACTAAAAGAATGAGATCAGACAAACTGAGAAACCTCTATTATTACTGATATAGTATCGATAGCAGGTATGAATATAGTATTCCGCTGACTCTCAACCAATATCAGTGAGAGTGTCTCCTCTGCTAATACGGTGAACTGAGCATTTAACACGGCAGGTGGTATATTTGGAACTATCATAATCGATATCATTGCACTTATTTTTATCTGGATGTCGTTCATGGCGGCCAAGTGAGTGAGTAAGGGTATTGAGGCTGCAGTGAAACCATTCGAAGAGATGGGGAACAAGATCGGTGGTATGGCCACCAAGATGCCTCAATATATGCCTCTTCCCCTTCCGGGTGGCAGTGTAGCAGGAGCCACACATGTCCTTGGTGGAGCTGCATCTAAGCTCAGCTCGAAGGCAATAGATAATGCTAATGAATCTGCGGCTGGTAGATTATTCGGTATGGATAAAAAGGCCGATGGAAAAGCGCAGACTGCCACAGCCAATGCTGTTCAGGCAATCAATGGGAAAGATCCAACTGGAAATGCAATAAAATTAGCTCTCGAATCACTCAAGGAAAACAAATGAAGAGGGAAAGATATATCTGAGCAGACAGCCAAGATTGCGGAAGCACTTAAGGATCTCACTCCTGAATTAAGAAAAACTGTCCTTGCTCACACTGGAATAGACGCTACAGCTCTCGAAACATTGATGAGAGAGAATGATGGTAAGAAAATAGATAAAAATAATCTCAATCTTTCCAAATTCGAGAATATCATAGTAGGTGCTGCCGCTTCAGGAACAGGAAGTACTGCTGCAAGTGGAATAACGGCAATACAACAAGGAAATAATGCAAGTCCAGCGTTTACCATTAATTTAGCTAGTGGTATTAAATTTGATGCTAATGTTACGACCCATGCTATTGCATGAAGTATGTTAAGTACAGATGACGGTAAGAAGAAGGTTGCTGAATTTATGAAAACGATTACAGAAGATGATCTAAAAAATAAGAAACCTGATAATATTCCACCAGAAACATGGAATAAACTCATAGCGGAACTAAAGAAGGACTGACGAGAATTCAAGAAGTAAAAAGAATCAATCCCCTCCTCGGGGATTTTCTTTTTGCGGAGCTACTGTGCTACATGTACAACATCTATGACTCTCCCCCCTCTATCCAGTATCGGTGCGCCAGAGTCTCACGGCGAGAGAGATATATCAGTGAGTATGAGTCATGAGAGTATCTGTGTACGTCCGACACTGTCATATGCGATCCGTGATCCTGTGAGCGAGGTGATACTGCCCGTGAGTGTCACGAGTGACCCTGATCGTATAACTGGAATAGAGATACTTTCTCAAACTATACTATCCGACTTTCCTAGATATTCTTTATAGTTTTTACATATATTCTTCATTCCTCATTCTTCATTCTTCACTTTCATATATGCGATATCACTATTGTGATCCCTTTTACTTACGGTAGCACTCGTGCCTATTGATTCGTAATTGATAACCCGTAATTGATAATTGATTGTGTCGTCTCTCACAACATGCGCACTCGTGCGTACCGTATCTACACCGATACATACACCCATACCACGGATTACTTCACGCGTTCCCTGATATCCAGAGATCGATACGATAGAGTCTAGAGGAGATACTTGTCCACATGAGGATAACAGCATGAGCAAGATGAATGCGATAGGATACTTCATCCCACTATCTTCGACAAAAAGAGAAGAAAGTAAAGAAAATATTTGCAAAAGTAAGAAAAAATCTATAATCGAGAATGTTAGGAGTAGATCGTGTTCGCACTTTTTACTTTTTACTTTTATATTTTATCTTTTTTCCTATGTCTATGATCAAGGAGTTCAAGGAGTTCGCCATGAAGGGTAACGTCGTCGATCTCGCCGTCGGTGTCGTCATCGGTGCTGCGTTCGGTAAGATCGTGACCTCTCTCGTAGAGGATGTTATCATGCCAATCATCGGGAAGGTAAGTGGTGGCGTCGACTTTTCGAATATGTATTATAACTTCGGCAATCCTGCTGTTGTTGGTGCTCTCGCAGATGCCAAGAAGCTTGGTGCAGTGGTTGCATGGGGAAACTTTGTAACTATTATCATCAACTTTATTATCGTTGCATTTTGTATATTTATGGTGGTGAAGGCTATGAACAAGATGAAGAAGCCAGCTCCAGCAGCTGCTCCAGCAGGACCTACTGATGTCGAGCTCCTCTCAGAGATCCGTGATCTCCTGAAGAAGAAAGCGTAGCCTCTCTTTCAAGCAAATCTCTCTCGATAATTCGGGAGGGATTTTTTGTATCTTTTGGATTCCTCCCCTTTTAGGGGAGGCTAGGTGGGGTACCCCCTCTCACTCCCCCTACAAGGGGGAGAATCCCAACCTCTACCTCCTACTTCCTATTTACTATTCTTCCCTTTTCTCTATACTCAGAGTCATGAAGAAGAATATCGTACTCATCAGTGGGCGTGACGCATACGGTGTCGAACAAGAGGTCCAGAAGTGGATCACCCTGTTTCGTGAGCGCCAGTCAGATATTAACATCGACCGCATCTCACTGGAGACACTTCGTGATGGAGGACAGATCAGACAACACATGCTCTCAGGTGGACTCTTTGCTGAGAAGCGACTTTTTGTCATCTCAGGTGGGAACGAGAAGCGGGACAAGACGACGGATTTTGTCGCCTTTTTCTCTCATGTGTTCGACTCTCTCCCTGATGATCATATCCTCCTGTTCCACTCACTGCGCGAGCGAGCTGAGACACTTATCCCACTGATCACGAAGGTATGAGATGTCCGCAAGCACAACGATCTCTATAGCAAGACTCTCTGGCAGAACAGGTATAGCGAACTCGATGACCGCACGATCGCGAAGGTAGTATCCACATATGAGCAGATAGATGGCATACTCGAAGACTGGGAGAAGAACGCCTCTATGAGTCATGTGATAGCAGGTACTCTCGAGTCACTCGAGCTCATCGCACTCGATCGCAGTATCACGGATGATGATATCGATGCGGTGATCGGGACAGAGTGAGGAGGACGGACGTTCGACCTGATCGATGCGATAGGCGCACTGGATACAAAGAAGGCACTCCGGATATTTGAGAAGATCGCCTCGACCAAGAGTATATTCGAGTTTGTACCTTCTTTTATCGGGCTACTGCGCAGTACTCTCTACGTGAAGTATCTCGCCTATCATCACCTCCCAACTACAGGGATCAAGATCCATCCTTTTGTCGTGAAGAAAACCCTTGCTTCGCATATAAGTCTCGAACAGATCACAAAACTCTATCATCACATGGTAGACATGAGTATCGCATACAAAAGCGGAAAGTGAATGAAAGATGTTGAATTATGACGTATATTTGAGATAGAGCTAGGGATTATGTGATTGAAAAAATAAAAAATTCCATAGAATAGTGACACTTTATATCTGATATCTATATCTTATGCGTATTCTCATCGTCTCGCTCGCCCTCCTCTCGCTCGCCTCATGTACTTTCCCAGGTATGAGCAAGGATACTATACCTACATCGTCTGGTACGACAGATACAACTTCTGGCGCTACAGTCGAGAAGGTGGCTCCAACCGCAGTTGCTGACGGTACGTACGTCACAGTGAACTACACACTCCGCGATGGAGCGGCTGACGGCAAGATCCTCGAGACGACTCTCTACTCTGTCGCTCAGGCCAATAGTATCACTGGAAGTGAGGATAACTTCAAGCCATTCTCTGTCATGATGGGAGCCAAGCAACTCATCCCAGGATTCGAGAACGGACTCATCGGTATGAAAAAGGGTGAGAAAAAGACTATAGAAGTCCCACCAGAACTCGGTTATGGAACTGGACCAGTTCTCTCGACGATCGCCAAGTTCAACCTCGCCCCAGTATTCACGATCACTCAGGACAAGAAGATATTCGCCGATGTAATCACTGAGACGGTTAGTATGGCTGATCTCCCAGCAGATATGCAGAATGCGAAGGTAGGACAGGTATTCACTGGTGCCAATAACGCAACAGCTAAGGTGACTATCGTCAATGCCTCAGGTGTTACTCTGTCGATCAACAACACGAACAATCCATTCTATGGCAAGAAGGTAGTCGTCGGTGCCACTGCAGAGAACGCAACCAAAGATGCTACGTTCAAGGTGATAGCGATGGAAGGAACGGGTGTCACTCTCGAAGTTACGAACAAGAAGAGTCCATTCTACAACAAGAAGTTCGCTGTCGGTGAATCTATAGACACTCCGAACGGCAAGACTGAGATCCGCGAGATCCAAGATGAGTCACTCGTGATCGCTCAGTACCACCCTATGGTTGGTAAAACTCTCTTCTTCGACGTAGAAGTCGTCGAAATCAAGTAATATGCATATCCATATCCTCTCTCTCTTCCCTGAGAGCGTCAAACCATATCTCGATACCAGTATCATGAGAAGAGCCCAAGAAAAGGGGCTCTTTGACTATAGTGTCCACAATCTCACCGACTGGACCGTCCGCAATACTCGCCGAGTCGATGATAGACCGTACGGTGGTTGAGCCGGCACCGTGATCACGATAGAACCGATCGTCCGTGCTCTGCGTGATATACTCGCCGAACATGGTGAAATGCCGATCCTCTTGATGTCTCCTGCATGACAGAGACTCGATGCGGCTATGAGTGAGGAATTTTCCAAAAAATCTGAGAACTACTGCATCATATGTGGTCACTATGAGGGAATTGATGCACGTGTGTTCGACTTCTTCGATATACAGGAGGTCTCGATAGGAGACTATGTCCTCTCGAGTGGTGAACTCGCAGCACTCGTGGTGATCGATAGCATCATCCGACTCGTCCCTGGCGTCCTCTCACCAGAGTCACTGTCTGAAGAGTCCTTCTCCCCTGGACTCGAGAGGCAAAAAGAATACCCCCAGTATTCGAGACCGGAGGTATATGAGTGAGTATCTGTCCCTGCCGTACTCCTCTCCTGAGATCAGAAGAAGATATCAGAGTGGAAGCGATCGCAGCTACGGAAGTAGTGGGAACGGATAGATACCGATGACGAGCTTATCGCTGTTCTCGAGGAACCGCACCTCACCTTCGAGCGATGGGTTCCCTGAGAGGATCGCATCGAGTCGGAGAGCATATGATGAGAGACTCGTGATGAGAGTTGTGAGTTCTGTGGTTTTTCTTTTATCAGTCATGACAGCGATATCTCTCCCACGATAACGGATACTCATATTGCTAAAATTCGAGACCGTCTTATCAAATACCACGCTCACCTCGAGTTGTATCATACCAGATCCACTCGGTGATGGGAGATCGAGGAGTGTCCCATCGATACGATAGATATCTCCTTCTCGGATGATATCCGTACGAGGTATCTCTCCGAGGAGTGTGAGGATAGAGTCTATGGCAGGATCGACTGTCGGTGTTCCGTCTATCTGGATACGTTCGGCAGGGTTGGATGACTCGATCGTACCACCAGAACCATACATCGGGAGTACGATCTCACTCTTGCTATCTCGTATATATGGGAGCTTGATATACTCTGAGTATGACTCATAGTCGAGGAGGCGAGCGAAACTATGGAAGGTAGTGATCGATTTTTTGATACTGCGGAACACCCTATTCTCAGAGTCAGGACCATACTGAGCATCCAGACGTTCTGATACGAGAGTGAGACGCCCATCGAGGGCGAAGAAGTCTTGGACGAGAGACTCGTTCATATGGATCTTCGGCTCGTTCACTGTCGGTCGGAAGTTAGACTTGAGATAGATATATCCATCTTCCTCCTCCATGAAGGTATGATATACTGATCTGGCGAGTATATTGAGCATATGATCATAGAAGTAGAGAGTGATCCCTTCGTATGTGATATTTTTGCGTTCAGTATCTTCGATCGAGTTCACATATCGGTCTGTAGCGACGAGTATCGTCTCGATCAGGGCATAGGTCGGATGTGCATAGATCGCCTCATCGATGAAGAGTCATCCATCACCTTCGGCTTTTTTGAGTACGTTGAACGCGTAGAGTGCTATATCAAAATAATCACGCTGCTCGATATCTGTAGAGTCGAGTGTATTTTTGAGTTCGAGTGCTGTTGGTGAATACGTATCGATACGAGAGAAGGCGAGATCTTTTTTTTGTGTTACGAGATTTTTGGAATATATATCTGAGAGCTTCTGGAGGAGTTGGGCATGAGCCGTACGTGGAGCCTTCCCTACTGTCTCGGATATAGCAGTATAGATCTCTGCGAATTGTGCGTTCTTGGTTCCGCCGAACAGTGCGAATCGACCATCTGTCAGGAATCGTTCGAGACGAGTCTCGACATCATTGCCCACAGCGAGGGTATGGGCAGACTCCGTGATATCGGCAACCTGAGTACGGATCGACTCGAGTGAGACAGTATTCTGGAGCGCTCATGCGAGGACGGTATCGAGATTGAGGAGGAGAAAGTGACTCTTCTTCCCTGGATTCACCAGCCAATCATCTCGGGTAGTATTATTGGTATATGCATACGCTGATGCGCCATATTCCTTATAGAGATCGATCTGAGAGACTCGATCATAGAACAGTACATGCAGCATCTGGAAGAGGATATTAGTACGAACGGGCAACTTATACATAAAAAACGAATCCGTATTCTCTGTGCTATCCATACGTGGATTGACGAACTCGATACCAGTAGTAGCATTGGATTCATCTTGTGTACCATCAGACTCTAGGGACTGCAGTATGCGGAAGAGATTGGCTCACTTGAGTGTCTTGTTCATCTGGGGGTCGAATCGGATATACATACCTGGGAAGAGAACCATATCAGACATCACTACTCCAGCATCGAGGAAGTCCAGACGGATCACCGCGTCTACTGAGTAGAGCGAATAGGTACCATTGGCATCCTGTCCCACGTAGAAGCTCCCATTGGTCACTTGTGTGATGAGGAAGTCGCGATATGTCGATGCGACGCTGTAGACGACAAAAGGATCATAGAGTGAGAATACTGTGGGATACTGTGGATCAAAAGTGAGGGACGTACCAGAAAAGATAAAAGCCTGGAAGTCGAGAGACCCACTCTGATTCGACAAGATAAAAGCCGATGCCAGCTTCCCGAACTCGATATGTCATGCTGATCCCTTGTCGAGTGTGATGGGTGCGTTCGTGAGATATGGCTTCTTCTCGATAAAGGACTTGCCGAGTTCAGTCTTCATGACGTGCGCTGTCGATCGTGTGAGGGTGATCGCCTCAGAGAGGCTTTTGACCTTGTTCTCCTGCGAGAAGGTGAAGGAACTCACAGCCAGAAAAGCTGTTACCAACAGCACCAAGAGGAACGTGAGGATGTTTTTGAGTATTTTCATAGATACATGCTACACGAAAACCTGAAAAAATGCAAAAATTTAGCGAAAAATACAATCTTTTCCGAAAGAATTAGCAATAATAGCATCCATCTCAGAAGAAGGGCTGAAGATAATCCCAACTTCCCTATTGTTTTCGAGAGAGTTTTTCGTGAGATTTTGACTCCCAAGGAATACTCTATCTCCATCAACCACGATGATCTTGGCATGCAGATATGGCTTCTTCAGGAACGTCCAGGTGAGGGGTGTCCCCGATGCGGACTCAGTATTGGACTCGTTATTCGCTGTACAGACGCGAACGCGGACTCATGCCTCTTGTTGTTGTTCCAGTATATCCTGCATCGACTCATCTGTGAGTGTCTGTGTATAGACGATGATATCCTTTTTCGCGGAAGTCAACAGCCTCTCGATCTTGGACCGTGCATCCACTGGTGAGAGGACGATATACGACGGGATCGCGGCCTTATCGATACCACCATGGGCGTAGTCCGCTGAAAATAACTGAGCCAAGAAGTCGCGAGTTCTCGTATCTGAACTCGAGAATATAAAATCCCGATTCCCCTCAAAAAACGAACGAGTCAGATTCCCCGTAGAGATAAAAAATCGATCATCGACCAGCCAGAACTTGGCATGTGTGAAGGTATATCTGTATGTATCAGCATATATAACTGGGATTTTTGCATCCTTGAGCGTCTTCATAAGGGTGGCATTGGCATATGGGAGACCGTATACATTGCCTTCGAGGATGACCCTGACATCGACACCACGATCGTGTGCCTGTATCATAGCTGCGAGTATATCCTTGTCTGTCCACATATATATCTCGATCCAGACACGACTTTTTGCACTCTCGATGCTCTCTATAATCTTGTTTTTGATATTTTTATCTGGGAGTATCCAGAGTGCATCATCTGATCTGACTATATATCCTCATGCACTTGATATTGCTATTGGTTTACTATGCTCTGCTATGAAGTGGTCTCGATATTCTCACTCACATGCAGTGAGCAGGAGAAGAGATATGAGTAACATTATCACTTGTATTTTCTGCATATTTTTGAAGTATGAAAAGTTATACATTACCAGTTTCTGTCATTCCTACGTAGACGCCCCGAAGGAAGTGCCCTCGGGGTACAGGAATCCATGATCTTTTTACATAAGCCAGCCCTCATGGAAAATATAATTTAGGAATAGAAGCAATTTTTTTTAAAGATTCTTCTTAGTGTTTTGGCGAGTGAAGTGTCTCCGTTGCCTCATGTGTCGACTCAGTATTTTTGTGATAGTTATGGAGAGCCTCGATCGTATCGATCTCTGTGCGTTCGTCATCTGAGTAACGCGAGAGGGCATTCACGAGTGCATAGACCTTTCCAACTTTTGGCACGTAGTCGACGTGGAAGTCTCCCTCATTCGCAGAAGACCTGACGAATATGGTTCCATATTTGAAGAGGAAGCTCCACATACTATGCTTACTCACTGCACAGTCTCGGATATTGCGATAGCGCACGTTCATCGCGTATTGCGAGAATATACCATTGCGTACTGAGAGGGTCACTTTCTGATTCCCGATAAAAAGCCAAGAATGAATCCAGAGATAGTGATCATAGGCAATAACCACAATGCTCACGATCAGGAATACTAAGGTCGTCCAGATCAACGAATAGCTCATGAGAAAATATGTCACTATCGCAAAAGGAACTGCGATGAGTCCAATGTATTTGATCGATCCAATAACTGGTATGATCCAGTGTTGGTGAGTCTTGTAGAGGATCTTCTCGTCGAACTTCGGTGTAGGTGATGGTGTCTCTGACATAGGGTAAGGGTGAGATTATGAGTGAATATCCTAATGATGTCCGTGATCATCATGAGCACCATGGGCAGGCGCTGGAGCATGAGCATCATGTCCGTGATCATCATGAGCACCACTTCCACCGACTTCATGGAACTCGACACGGTAGTGAGAGTCTTCTTTTTTACGGTAGAATCCTACATTGGTGAGATTGTACCAGATCGAGAGGATCGCCGCACTCACGATGTTGGAGAGGAGGATCTTATAGAGCATGAGGAGTATCCCAAGTGGGATGATCGTATCCTGACGTGTGATCACCCAACTATAGAAGACAGACTTCTGCACTCACTCAATGTAGAATATCGAGTCTCGCATCCAGACGAATACCGTCCCCGGATGGAATATGTAGGTCTGATCGACCATGTAGATCATGACCGCGAACATCGCGATAGAGAAGTATATCACAGTGACAAAATACAGAACCGTATAGAGCGTCGGATGTGTCGGTTCTGCGATCACGAGTCCGCCATGCATAGGAAAAAGTACTGCGAGGATATAGACGAGATATATCGCTATACTGACGACGAATACTGCGAATCCAAAAGGAAATAGTCCTCCACTGGAACCCAGGGGCACATTACCCAAGAGGAGCACTGAGAGGAGTATATATATACCAAGTCCTACCATCGCACCGAACGCCGCCTCGAATATCTGATGCAGAGAGAGAAAATAATACGCGATCACTGCGAGAAGGAGGATCATGAGGGCAAGTCCAGCATCGAACTGCGTTACCGAGAATGTCTGAGCCAATGCGTCGAGGAATTCCATGAGAGAGCAGTTAGCAAACAATTATGAGAATAATACGGAATGTAGAGCCAAAAGCAAGGGATTTTTATACTATCTCTACCTCACCTTCAAACTCGTCAGATATGCGATCGCAAGCGCATCAGCTGCATCATCAGGTTTCGGGATCTCCGTGAGTCCGAGGAGCATCTTGAGAGCCTTCTGGACTTGGGGCTTCTTCGCGAATCAGTTCCCTGCTATCCCTGCCTTCACCTGCAGTGGAGTATACTCGACGAGTGGGATCCCTCGACTTGCGAGCGTATAGACCATGACTCCCCTCGCCTGAGCGACATCGATACCATTGGTGACATTGCGCAAGAAAAAAAGCCGCTCCATCCCGCATATCTGAGGATGATAGGTATCGATGATCTCACCGAGATCAGTCCCGATCTGCACGAGCCTATCTGCAAAATCGACTCCCGCCTTGGTCGATATGACCCCATACTCGAGTATCGTCACCCGCTTTCCTTCTTTTTCGAGGACAGCGAATCATGTGGTCGCGGTTCATGGATCTATTCCGAGGATTATCATGGGATGATTATATGGAAAAGTAGTGAAAGTGAGATGAAAAAGAGTTGACAAATATATTAATAATATTATATTAAATATACTTACTATAATAAATCTATGGATAACCCTAACTCAACTCTCAAAGATCATACTAATTCGAGTGATTCTTTACATAATATTGTTGCATGAATAATCGGTGGTGGAATGCTTATAGTAGCACTTTCCGCTATACCAGGATTGGAAAAGAAAAGACAAGCAGAAAACGCTCAAGCGAAACTTGAGGCTGAAAAAACTACTTTACTGGTAGAGGATGCCAAAAAGAAAATAAGAATGCACTTAGAAAAATGAGGTTGCACTGTCGATTTTGGTGATGCTTACAAAGTAATAGACTCTATTGTTGTACGTACAATCCGTACTTGTGAGACATTCTGAGTGAAAAAGGAGGAACCTCTACTAACTTGTGAGACCCCTCTAGGGTGAACTTGAAAACCTGATTGTAGAGAAAGAGTAGGCCCATTAGAACAACTTCTCAAATAATCCCTTTTTCTCACTTGCATCCACCATCACTCCCCTGATCTTCTGTGCATCACTATAGTTCACCTTGCCCTCATGGCGCTTGCGTGAGAATACTTCGAGTGTTATGAGCTCTGAGAATGGCACAAAACACTCATCAGAGATAAGAGTATTGAATGTATTCGGGATCTCTGACTGCCAATATGAAACCAAGCTCTCCGTCATAGGTGATAGATCGACTCCATCACGCGATAGACAGAGGAGCTGATAGAGACGTCAGATAGAGAGAGTGTAGCCCTTCTGGATAATATTCGCTATATCTACATCCGTACTATGGATAGCGTTTCCGAGTTTGATATGTTGCATCTTGGTGCGATATGGAGCGATGAGTGTCTCCTCTATCCATGCATCAAGTATCTTCTGATATGCGATGATGATAGGCAGTGCATCCATCTGAGGATAGCGCTGGAGTGTCTGCCAGTAGATCTCAGCATCGATGAGGCGCTCGATGGTGTACTTCGGAGCATGAGAGAGTGAATCATCGAACTGATCGAGAATACGCTTCGTCAGGATATCGAGTCATTCGGATTCGAACATATTCTGCAGAGATCTGCGTGTCGTCTTCTGGGATTGCTCCTTCTGGATACGGTCGATAGACGTCGCCACTTCACGACGCATCCATTTCTCAGCGAGATCGAGTCTCGCCTTGAGTTCAGTATTTTCACGGATGAGGTCTTCTTTTGTGAGCATGAATCAAAATATACCACTATTGTAGCATATTTCTTAGAGAAAGGAAAGCTTTTCTGAGAATTCAATGTTTGTCATTCTGAGGACGCCCCTTCATAAAGTGTTGGAAGTACCCTTGGGGTACGAAGAATCTGCCTTATTTTCTGAGCAGATGCTTCCTACCGTCAGCATGACAGAGACAATTAATCTGCACTCGACTCTCCGAACGTACGGATATGATCCATGATCTCCGCATAGAGAGCGTCAAATCTCTCCTGTGTACGTGCCTCCATATTGAGTCTGAGGAGTGGCTCGTTCGATGATGGACGGAAGTTCCACCATGATCCATCATCATAGGTCACGGTGATACCATCGAACATATCATGTTTTTCTGACTGATAGAGTTCTTCGAGTTTTTGAATAGCTCTTTTTGGATCTGCAACCTCGAAGTTGGTCTCTTCAAGTGTAACATACTTTTCATACTCTCACTTCGCCTCAGATATCCGCTGTCACTTGCGTGCTAGAGCAGCCATGAACACCATAGCAGCCATGATGCCAGAGTCCATATAGTAGTTATCTCGGAAGAAGTAGTGTGCTGAGTGTTCACCCGCATAGACGATACCAGTATCGCGCATCATGTGCTCACGGATGTAGACATGTCCGACCATCTCGCGCTCATAGTATCCTCCGAGAGATGTCACCGTATCAGCGAATATGTGAGACACCGTTGCATTCCCGATATATCCTGCATTTGGGTATTTGGTTGCGAGCTCTATAGCGATCACCGATGAGATCACACCAGATGTGAGGACGCCTCCCGTATCATCGAGTATCATGACACGATCAGCATCCCCATCGAATACGAAGGCTGCATCTGCATGATTCCCTATAAGAGCTTGACGAGCATCTTCTCTGTTTTTCTCGTGCATCGGATTCGGATGATGGTTCGGGAAGTCGCCATCTCCTTCGAGAAAAAGCGGAATCATACGGAATCCAGCTTTTTGAGATAATCGTGTCATAAAAGCCCCAGCTGCCCCGTTTCCACCATCTGCCACGATCGTGTATGGAGAGAAGTCGACATCACGCCCAACGAAATCAAGGATATGATCCACCCAGTCTTCGAGGACGTCACGATGCTCCAGAGTTCCTGACTGTATTTGTCATTCCTGCGAAGGCAGGAATCCAGTGGTTCCTGGTTGTGCTGGATTCCGGGTCAAGCCCGGAATGACAGAAACACTCATACTTTCCATCACCTCTACCATCTCTGGACCATACTTTTTGAGATTATATGGTTCTCACTTATGATTCAGACTTTTCATACCATTGTAATCCTTGGGATTATGGCTCGCAGTGATCATCACTCCTGCCTCGATGTCCGCATAGTGGCACGTGGCAAAAGAGAGCATATCCGAAGAGACCAGTCCGAGATCGATGATCGTCGCTCCTGCCTCGTTGGCTCCACGGGTGAAGGCAGTTTTGAGACTCTCGGCTGAGAGTCGAGCATCATAGCCGAGAGCGATTCGTTTGTTTTGCGTCACTTGAGCAAAAGCATACCCCAACCGATAAAAGAAGTCGTCATCGATATCGACACCGTATATGCCACGGAGATCGTATGAGCGAGAGAGAATAGAGTAATCCATAGGATATTATCGTGAAGAAAATAAGATCTTGATACCGAGAAGTGCAAGTAGTCCTCACATTACCTTATTGAGGTAATACTGGACATTCGCTATATGGGATTTTACGAGAGAAAAATTAATAATAGTCGTCAGTATGATAAACCATATTCATACTATACTTGCCATCATAAATCCATACGCTGCTTGTGTAAGAATAGATGTCTCTGGATTGATAACTTGGGTGAATACTGATAAGAAAAATATTGTTGCCTTTGGATTCAACACATTGGTAACGAATCCCTCACGGAAAGCTGCAAAGAGAGTCGTATTCGAGGTAGTTCAGACTTCTGCGAGGGCTTCTCTTTTTGACTGGAAGAGTTGGTATGCGATATAGAGGAGGTAGAGCGCTCCGAGTATCTTGATGATAGAGAACAAGAAGATAGACTGAGAGATGATGAGTCCCACTCAAGCGATACAATAAGCAACATGGATAAAAATTGCGAGCCCTACACCAAGTGCTGTGGAGTAGCCAAGATTGCTTGATTTGATAGCATTTTTGACAACGACGATCATATCTGGACCTGGCGATATAGCAGCCAGGAGTGTGATCGATGCGAGGATAAGGATTTCTGACATAGTAAAAAAGTGAAAATATAAAAAGTTACTGATGTAAGGATTTTTATATGAATGCGTGATACATAGATTTTTGGTTATAAAGATAGGATTATGCCATACGCTTTACTCGTTTCTTATAATACATATACTCAGCACCATGTTGCTTCTCCAGAAAATCCTCCTCAAAACGTATCTGGATTTGTATAAGTATATGTCAGATATAGAGAACTGCAAGAGTAAACATATTAGGAGTTACAAGAAATAATCACAGAAGTGCGAGTGTCATACCCAGGAAAATGGGATTGCGAGAATATTGGAATATTCAAGAAGTTACTAACTCAGTCTTTTTATCAGTATCAATACCAATTCTCCATGAATCCTTCATCTGGACTTGCGCCAAGAAAGTAACAATCATACCAGCACCTAGAAACATACATCCAGTATTTCTTATAAAAGAAGTATAAGGAATTTGTATGGGGAAAAATAAACTATATATATCTGGATATACTGCAAGAACCAAAGTGTATATAAATAAAATGAGGAGTATGCTCTTAAAATATCTACCTATAATTCAATATGCAGAGTCATCTTTTGGTAACACAATTGGATTTTTTCATATCCTACGGGCAACAAGATACGAAGTCATCGCAAAGGCTATTCCAAAAAAAACAAGGAAATAGACGAATAAGAAAATGAATATCATAAAAATTGAGTGTTTACTTTTTATCTATAAGTTGTTCGAACTCCTCCACCATCTTCTCAACTTCCCTCAGTCCTGCCTGATAGAAGTCTGCCGAAGCGATATCGATACCATATCGACCGAGGATATCACGTGGGCGCTCAGATCCGCCAGAACGGAGAATATCTTTGTAGTCTTCTTTTGTTAACTCCCCTGACTGGACCTTGTTATAGAGGGCGAATGTGAGGAGATTGCCGAAGGCGTATGCGTAGCAGTAGAACGGCGTATGGAAGATATGAGGGATCATCGACCACCCAGACTCGTTCTCCGCATCAGTATAATAGCGGACGATGCCACCGTAGAGCTTCTCTTGCTCACCTCTCCAGAGAGTATTGAGATCTTTGTATGAGAGTTCAGCTCCCTTGTGGATCTGCTCGTGTACCTGCCGTTCGAATACGACATACTGCACCTGACGGAATATCGTCGCGAATATATCTCCGAGACGCTCGTTGAGGTACTCTCGGTATTCTTCTGTTGATACGAGAGACTTTACCTTCTCACCGAGTAGCATCTCAGAGAATATGGACGCCGTCTCAGCCATAGAGAGCGGTGAGTCATATACTGGGGCCTCTTGTCCCTGAGAGAGATGACCATGGATAGCATGCCCGAGCTCATGCGAGATCGTAGAGACGTCTCTGAGCTTGCCCGTGAAGTTGAGCAGTACGAAAGACTCTTCTCACTTGCGATAGCTCGCGAAGGCTCAGCCACGCTTCCCTGCGCGAGGGAACACATCGATACGCTCTTCTTCGATCATACGCTTCGAGTAGTCGTAGAACTCAGCATCGAAGTCCTTCATCACGCCTAGATGGAGATCATATGCTTCTTCGAAGGTGAAGTCCTTGTCCGATTGCCCAAGTGGTGCACCGATATCCCAGACACTGAAAAATGCCTCACCCCTACCCTCTCCTGAAGGAGAGGGAGTTTCAGAAACTGTCTCATCGGTTTCGCTCCCCTTCTCTGAAGGAGAAGGAACTGAGGGATGAGGTAATCCGAGCATCTCAGCCTTCGCGACTAGGAATCTCTGATACACAGGATACATCTTCTCGACTTCTCTGAGTAGCATATCGACTACTTCATCATCCATCTCTTCAGAGATATTGCGCTGAGCCATGACATTGTCTCCGTATCCACGCATAGTGATCTCACTCGACCAGTCCTTGATGATACTCGCATAGATATTGCCCATGGAGATCTGAGTCTGCTTGGAGTTGTACACTCGACGGAGTGAGTTATACGCCTCCTCACGTACCGCGCGATCCGTATGCTGTCGATAACTCCGCACTTCTTCCTCAGTCATCGTCTTCACGACTCAGTTGATCATCATCGTGAACTCATACGAACCCGTGAGCTCATCATGCAGTGCACCCGCGAGACCGAGAGGTCGAGACTTCATATTCAGGACGTATTCTTCACGTTCACCGAGGATATAGTGGATATTGTCAGCGGTGGAGATGAGATCATTCTTATAGCGAGCCATCTCTGGAGCACGTGACCACTCCATGATACGATCGTATCCGATCTGCTTCCATCCTTGTGCGACGAAGAGGAGGAGATTGGCAGCTTCGTTATAGATATAGTCTACTTCACCTGACTTCTTGGTCACAGTGAGATCCTGAGTATCCAGTGATGATCGGTAGAAGAGATAGTAACTCGCCGTCGCCAGAGCATGTGACATATCAGTATAGTCTGCATAGAACTCGAGTATCTGAGCAGGAGTCGTGAAAGTATGAAAAGTATGTTCGTACTGTGTAGCAAATTTCTTCGCTCGCGGAAGTATGTCAGCGATATCAGCATCGAGGCGAGGATCAGTGAGTCCTGAGTAAAAGTATCGAGCAAGGTTCCAGGTAGTAGGATAGGACATAGAGAATAATTATAAATTGTGAATTATGAATGGTAAATTATAAATTATAGAGAAAAGCTTTCCGAACGATAGTGTCGAATCATGGTCGCCAATCAGAGAAATCTTTTATCTCACTTTCTTGTATCCATTGACATGCTGAGTGTTCTGAAAGGGTAAAATTCAACTTCTCATCTATCCTATAGAGATAACAGAGGAAGATAAATGGGTGTATTTCTCATTTTGTTGTTTTCTCGTATCTTTTTTCGATATGAAACAGTGGCATATTGGCTTCTATGAAATCAAAATGAACCCCAAGCTCCTCTTCTATCTCTCTCATTAGCGTGAATAATGGAGGATTCTCACCATCAGCCTTCGATATTTTTCCTCATGGGAGCTCTCTCCAGAGTGGGAGTCATGGATACGATTCAGAAAGAGTAAGAATCTCTGTCCCACAGACGAGACAGAGCTTGGTTGCCACATAGAATGTCTCTTCCAGATCGAGGGGGTGTTGCATAGTCATAGTATACAAAAAATCCCCTCTTTTAAAAGGGAAAGTTTCATTTTCTGATCTTCATGTTTCTGTTATCTCTATCAACTATCCCTATTTACTATCTCTTGAACTTCAGGAACTTCAGGAGTGCTTCGCGTGTTGCCATGATATCCCCCTTGGCACTATGTGCCTGATAGTCCGTGATATGGAGTCTATCAGCGATACCTCCAGGTTTCGACAGACTCGTCGAGACAAAAGGAAGTGGGATCTTGTTGTATCTAGCGATAGCATTCGCCTGATTGGCGATAGACTTGGTGTCGATGATATCATTCCCGAGCTTCTCATAGAGCTTCTCCCGACGGGCGAGGGCGAACACGCTCGCGAGGAAGGCAATATCAGCCGTGATAAACTGTCAGACCATGATCGGCTTGCGATCCGAGCTGAAGTATGTCTCATAGAATCCATCCCAATAGTCACAGAACTCTTCGTACGATCTCCCAGCAGCGATACGATCGAGGGTGAATCAGTTATACACGAGAGATGATGGGTCGATGATCACATTATCAGGCGGACACAGATCCATATAGAACTCTCACACGATCTCGAATAAGTCATCCAGTACGATAGCCCCAACCTCGATAACTCCATGCTGGAAAGGATTGAGTCACGTCATCTCCAGATCGAGCACCAAATATGTTCATTTTTTTGTTTGATTTTCCATAGAAAAAGGCTAGGATGGGCGCATCCTGCTAGCATGCAATGTATAGATTTTTCTATTTCTGTCAATCCCCAATATGCCCAAACCCTTTATCATACAGGATCCGTATTTCGACAAAGCAAAAAAACTCGGATACCGCGCACGCAGCGCGTTCAAATTGCTCGAAATCCAAGAAAAGTATCACATCATACAACCCAAGATGCATGTACTCGATGTCGGAGCAGCCCCTGGGAGTTTTATCCAAGTGATATCTCGGATCGTAGACCTCGATCACAAGGTTGTAGGTATCGATATCACCAAGATCGATCCCAACTTCGGGCGAACCAATATCCACCTCCTCCAGGAGAGCATCTTCGAATACGATAAAGTACGGATATTTCTCGACTCACTCGGAGTCGGTCAGTTCGATCTCATCACCTCAGATATCGCACCATCGACCACAGGTATGACGTGAGTAGATCAGTATAGATCAGTAGAACTGAACCTCGCCATCCTCGATGTAGCAAAAGTATTCCTGAAGAAGTGAGGCAATCTGGTACTGAAGGTATTTGTCGGTGAAGATGTGAACGACCTCATGCTCCCACTCAAGGCCAACTTCAAGAAAGTCAGCCGATTCAAACCTCAGGCATGTCGAGATCGCAGTTTCGAAGAGTATTTTATCGCGATGGGGCGGACAGAGGAGAAAAATACTCTAGAGTAAAATAACTAGAGCATTGCTGCTTTTTGTTTTGCAAGTATCTCATCTGCATGTGGAATTCTCTCACCATACGACCTCTGTGTACGAAAACGTGTATTACTTAATACGGCAAGAGCTGTTTGTGATCTATGTGCTGATATCATGGGTGCCAATACTCTATCTTCACTAAAGTCTAATCATCTACAATAAGTTACAAGATCTGCCTTGGGTCATAATATCTTCTCAATATCAGTAATTGCAGTAGTGCATACTCTTGATATCTGTTGTGCCAAAGAACACATATGACCATATGGAACATCAGGTCATTTTGGTAGTACTCAAATGGCTTTTCATATTTGATCCTCAATATTATTTCTAACTACCCTCACTGGATACCGAAGAGCAGGATTAATGAGTTTAATTTCTTGATCAATAACCTGGATTAAGTGCTTAATCGGTTGAATCATTGGGATATTTGATTTCTGAAAGACTTCACTCGGTTCTCTATTAGCGCTAGGCGTTGGGACAATGTTGGCAAGACTCATATGCGTATTTTCTTAGGAAAGTATAATTTTTATTACTATACACATATAAATTATATTTGCAAGTGAAAAATCAAATTTCTAATGGCAAGCCATGACGATCTCTTCTCTAAGTACTGGAGTGAGATCTATGGTCATGCTTCGTGTATCGATCTCTCTGACATCGTCATCATCTGTGAGTGAGTCGACAGTGCGCTTCCAGGTGCGTGCGAATCCAGAGATACTGATAGGGTGGTTCTTTCCTTCATAGGTCACAGTAGTGATGAGCTTCTCGAATATCACTTCGACACCATCATCCAGAGCGATCAGCTGGATATCGAACTCAAGTGGACTCGTGAAGTTGATATCCTCCATGTATCCATCGAAGATATCCCCTGAGAAGGAGAATTTTTTGGAATCACCAGTATATGATGAGAGGATATCTGCAACAGGGATAACGAACATAAGTTCCAAAAATTATTAATCCTTAATAAACGTAGGAAAATCTTAAAAACAAAAAGTTCGAGGAAGAAAAATTTTTTTGAACGGAGCTTACTGATATGTAAGTGACTGAGAAATAAATTTTTCTGACAAAGAAATTTGAAGTTTTTCAGATTTTCTATTAGGCATCCATCGCCTTCATCGCGTCAAGTGCAAGAGTATTGCCCGTGCGCTCGAATAGGTCTCGAGCCTCATCTTCGAGTCCACTCGCCATGAGCGCGACACCGAGATCGTTCACGATCATCATCTCTGTGGGTGCGAGAAGGTGTGCACGTCTGAGGAGGATGAGTCCACGAGGGATAGCACCCTTCATGACGTATGCCCAGCCGAGATTGCGGATAACTTCAGCGTTGTTCGGCATGAGGCTATTAGCGCGGTTGAGCACTTCGATCGCATGATCGAAGTCTCCACGTGCCACAGCGATATATCACTCGAGGTAGACTCATGTCCCTGACTCTGGATGGAGTGCACGAGCATATCCGATCACCTCTTCTGCCTTCTCTAGATTGTTCTCGAAGAGATATATATCTGCGAGTTCCTCATAGAGTCGGTAGTCATCAGTATACTTGGTAAGGGCCTGAAGAGCCGTATCACGGGCCTTCTCATATTGGTTCTCATGCTTGAGTGACTCGATCATCTCGATCACCGATTCTACAGGATGTATGAAGGATGTATTCATGAGTAGATTATATGGATTCTCGATGAGAAATCAAAGAATTCTCCTACTTCTCCTGTGGTACTCCGTACTCAGGCTTGAGAAATACTCGTTTCTCGCTCTTCGCAGAAGGCTTCGACGATATCCCTGATTCTTCACGTGCTTTGATCTTCTTGGCGAGTTTTTGTTGGCTATTTTCGCGTTTGTTATTTTTTTTGCGCTCTGCTTTTATATTGAGTTTTCGAGCCGTTTTCTGTTGGACTTTGAGTTTTCTTTTGGCTTTTTCGATCGTCTTCTGACGGCGAGCTTCTCGTTGTTGTGCCTTTCGTGATGGTTTTTCTTTTGGCATGATAGGAGTCCGAGGAGTCTCTGTAGGAGCCTGGATATCTGGAGTTGTCATAGGTAGTATTATATTTTATCTTTCGTCTTTCCGAGCGTGCGACCAACCTCTGTAGCCAGAGACTTCCCCTCTTCCTTCAGCGCGAGCTGACCACAGGCAGCATCGATGTCATCTCCCATCGTATGACGCACAGTAGATGGTATGCCGTAGCGATCGAGCGTATCTTGGAACTTTTTGATGATCATCTTCGATGTCGGAAGGTATCCATTACTATCGGTTCCTTCACCTGGGTTATATGGGATGAAGTTCACATGAGCGAGCTTCCCCTTCAGGAGTTCTCCGAGTTCAGTCGCATATTCGAGGCGATCCGTGACGCCGTTGATCATGATGTACTCATAGAACACTCGCTTGTTGGTGATGCGGACATACTCTTCGATAGATGCCATCAGGACATCGATCGGGTAGGTATTCTCGACTGGCATGATCTTCTTGCGGGCTTCATCGTTCGGCGCGTGGAGCGATATCGCGAGAGATACCTGAGGAAAATCCCGAGCGAAGTCGATAATACGAGGCGCAATACCACACGTCGAGACGGTGATACGACGGTTCGAGAGGTCGAGTTTCTTCTGAGCGCAGGCGATATGGATCGACCTGGAGACTTCACCGTAGTTGAGAAGTGGCTCACCCATACCCATATAGACGATATTGCGGAGCTTGCGATCTTCCTTCGCGAGGTGATGTACAGCCCACATGATCTGATCGATAATCTCAGCGAAGGTGAGGTTACGGATGAGTCCGAGCTTCCCTGTCGCGCAAAATGTACAGGCCATAGGGCAACCCGCCTGAGAACTCACACAGAGCGTATTGCGTCCAGAGAGATGGCGCATGATCACTGCCTCGATCATCTTGCCGTCATGTGTTGTGAAGAGGAACTTCGTCGTCTGTCCTTCTGGATCGGTCTTCTCACTATGGAGTACGAGTGAGTTATATGAGCAATTCTCCTTTAGGAGATCGCGGATCGACTGAGGAAGCGTCTCTATCATATCGAAATCGGTCACGAGATTCTTGTAGATCGCGTTCTCTACCTGAGCGTAGCGGAACTTTTTATGTCCGTTCTCCTCGAGGAGGGCTATGATTTTTTCTTCGTCGTGGATGGAGAACATGAAATAGTAGGATGGTAATTAGTGAATAGTAGGATGGTAATTTGGAGGAGTTTGTGTCTATTGATGGTTTCGGCTATCTTAGTATCATGCCAATGACTAACCTACTAATTGTGTGTTTTTTCTTTTTTCTGACGGATGAGTTCCTTCGTTCGGGTGATCTTGTCCTGGAGAGCGTTCCCAGTTTTGCGAGAAAAACTCGAACCACAACCACAGTGCGTGTTCACCGTCTCTCATGAGACGATCCACTTGGCTCCAGCATGAGTGATACGGATACCTGAGAAGAATGCAGACTCAGAAGAACGAGTATGAAAAGTAATACTATTCTGACTCATAGAATTATCATCCATATCTGATTGGATACCTTCGATTACAGAGACCTTCTCCCCTGCACATCCACGTTCTATGAGAAAACACGAGACGTCAGTGATGCCTCGAGATTCCCAGTCGCGCAGAGTGTGTAGATCAAATATCATATTAGAGTCAAAGGAGAATTGCGGCTGTCGTGAATCCAATAATACCTCCTGCCACAGCCTCTATCGGAGTATGCCCGATTGATTCATTGAACGTGATGCCATCATGTGGAGTGAGCGTATTGAGAGCGCGAGCATGGAGACCTGCTTGGAACCTCACATTCATCGCATCGTAGATGATGATGATAGAGAAGACGAGACAAATCAGGAACATATCACTCCAAGGTCCATACTTGACTCCCATAGAGGTAGCCAGAGCTATGACAAAGGTTGAGTGAGCTGATGGCATACCACCAGACCCGAGCATATTCGAGAAGCTAAACTTTCATTTTGCAGCATGAACCACTCCCTTCACCACTATAGCGACAAGGAGTGCAAAGAATGGGACAAGTAGTGTGTATGAATACAGGTATGTCTGGAATTGTTCAAACATAATAATAGGGGTTATCGAGACTCGATAATAGTATAGTCTTTTTTACCTGATGGAGAGACCACAGTGATCGTATCTCCGACGTTCTTCCCGACGATAGCCTTTCCGATAGGAGATTCATTGCTGATCTTGCCGTCGAGAATACTCGCTTCCTGAGAACCGACGATAACATAGGTGATTTTTTCTTTGGATATCACTTCTTCTATGGTTACAGTGGCACCAACGTTGATACCGGACTTGCGTCTCTTTCCTGACTTCTCATCTTCGATGAGCTCATAGTTCCCTGGTTTGAGGAGTTCCTCGAGTTCTGCGATACGCAGTTCGAGCTGAGCCTGATCATCACGAGCCTCTTGGTATTCAGCGTTCTCAGAGAGATCACCGTATGAGATAGCTTCCTTGAGCTTGTTCGCGATCTCGACACGACGTTCTTCCCGGAGGAATCGGAGTTCTTCTTTGAGTTCAGCGAGACCAGAGGCAGTGAATAGTATTTTCTTATCAGACATAGGAGGAGGGATTAGTGGTGAGTAGGGATTATTTTTTGAGAAGCAACGCTTTGAATGTTGGGAACTTTGTCTTTGGTATCTCTAGGACGATACACTGGGACTCCACTTCTAACACAAGACGGACGAGGGTATCTGCTTTTGGAGGATTGACATAGAAGCTACGGAACGGAAATGTTTTGGTTTCATTGGCTGTATAGACATCAGCCGAGAGCGCTTTCATGTTCTTCAGGAAAGTATCATACTTGATCGAGAGTGGGAGAGCCTTGATCCCCTGCTTCGCATCCAGATATGTCGTATACTCAGTCGACTTATCGAATATAAGGAGATCGTAGATACCCGTATTGGCTACCAACGAGAACTCCAGAGTTGGCATCACCTTCGCGAGGAACTTCCCAGAGAGAGGGAAGATGGTCTTGCCAGTTGCGGTCTTGCCTGTCGATGAGCTCACCTCAGGGAGTACTGTTCCATTCTGAGAAGCAGTGAGCATCTCGACCTTGGTGATGAGCTCTTTGATTTTCTCTTCATTCTTGATCTGGTACTTCAGTGTCTCGAGCTCTATAGGAGTCTCTGGGGCCCGAGTCGATGACTGAGATACCAGAGAGAGACTCCCTTCCTTAGCAGTCAGCGAATAGATAATACTCCCGATAAATACGAGGGCTGTCAGCGCGAGTGTGATGAGAGCTATTCGCATAGATACAGTTGAGAGGATTACTTACTTTTTCCGACACTGGCGAACTCGATCTCGACAGGCGTATCACGTCCGAGGAGATTGATCATGATTTTGACAGATCCTTTTTGTGTATTGACTTCGATGATCTTCCCCTCACTTCCTTCGAATGGGCCATTGTTCACCGTTACATAGTCACCAGGCTGCATATCTGTCTTGTATTCTTCGCTCTTGTCAGCGAGGATACCCTTCAGTTGCTCGAGCTCTGCTCCACTCACTGGAACTGGGACGGTACCAGCACCGAGGAATCCAGTAACATTCGGAGTATTACGTACGATATACCAAGATTCGTTCGTGACGACCATACGTACGAGTATGTATCCAGGGAAGATATTTTTTTTCTTTTTTACCTTCACGCCTCCAGCTCGTATCGAGATCGAGTCATGTGTTGGGACGAATACTTCGAGGAGATGGTTCTCGAGTGAGAACGCTTCGCGACGTTGCATGAGTGATTCTTTGACATTGCCTTCTGTACCAGAGATAACGCGGATGACATACCATTCTCCTTCTGTTTTTGGGGAGAGAAGATCGAACATAGTGAGAGAGGGGTTAGAGATAATTATTGGGCTGCGCCGGTCTGGACAGTAACTGTTACTCCAGTATTCGTTGATCCTGATTGCGCTTGCTTCTTCGCGAGAGCGGCCTCGATAGCATCGAGATCTGCCTGAGGGACAGTATCTGAGTTCTCTATAACCACTGCATCATGGGGGATACTCTTGCGAGCTGCCGTCAGAGACTCCTGGATCACATATCCGAGAGACATGAGGAACACAGTGAGTACTGCGATAACAGCAATATTATAATACATGTATTTGCGGGTTTCGTTCGGAGTTGGCCAGACGACGTGGTCGAACTCTGAGAATGCATCACGGATAAACTTGAACATAAGAAGAGGGATAAGGATTTTACAGCGGAATTATATGGAAAAACCACTAAGAGTCAAAGCATTTTAAAATCCCCTTGCGGGGATCAAATACGAGACTGATTATATGAGAATATGTACGAAGTCAAGCCTAATATCTGAGTCTCTCTATAAGTCTAAGAATTCTGAGAGCATATAGAGGCTACCGAAGACGACAAAAAGTCTGTCTGGATTCTGCTGTGCCAAATATCGTATCTCTGTTGGGGTGATGATGGTGGCCGATCTTCCGAGAGATATTATCTCGGTCGCGATCATATCGGCAGGACAGACTCGGGAACTCAGACTATCGACGATGGACCAATCAGAGACATCAGGGAAGGCATCCACGAGGATCTCTGCAGATTTTCACACTCGGAGGTTCGCGCAATAGATAATCTCATCCCAGTTTTCTTTTTCATCATGGAGATAGTTCTGCAGTTTCGCGAGTCCATCCTCGTTGTGTGCGCCATCGATGAGGAGGTTCGCCTCGACATACTGGAGCCTCCCGTCATGATGGACATGTAGGAGTGCCGACTGGATAACTGTCGGAGGGATAGAGAGGAAAATCCCAGCCTCATACGCAATGTGCCCGTTGGATATCTGATGTTCACCGAGGAGATTGGTCTCTATCTCGCGTAACACTGGGAAGATAACTCGAGAAGATCTCTCTCGTGCGATATGTTCCAGTGTAGGATTCTCACTATAGAGGATCACTGGGACTCATGACTTGATGATGCCTCACTTCTCATAGGCGATCTCCTCCAGTGTATCTCCGAGGAACTCCTGATGATCGTATGAGATGCTCGTGATGATCGAGAGGATCGGCGTGACGATGTTGGTCGAGTCGAGTCGCCCTCCGAGTCAGACCTCGAGTACCACATATTCACAACCCACAGAGCGGAAGTAGAGGAACGCCAAGAGTACGCATCGATCAAAATACGCAAGCTCTCCATCATAGGCCAATATATCGGTCACATGAGTCATAAAGTCCATCTCACTGATGAGTCAATCCTGGGTCTCAAATCTCTCACGCAGATCGATATTGTGTGGGCTCGTGTAGACTCAGACTCGCCTTCCTGACTCTACGAGCATCTGGAATATCATCTTCGATACACTTCCCTTCCCGTTGGTTCCTGCGATATGGATGCACTTGAGGCTCTCTTGTGGATTGCCAAAATAAGCACACGCAGCTCGGATATTATCGAGAGAGTAGTCCTTGGTTGCTTCTGTATGGAAGAACTCTGCGAGGATCTGTTGATATGCATTATTCATCTTTTCTTTTTTGTAAAAAACTAAGAGCAAGGTACGAGAACGGCATATACATAACACCCATCGACACCTTGTAGATCCAGAGTGGGAGAGCCATCATAAGAATCTTCTCTATGTCATAGAATCCGAAGAAAGCAATAGTCATGAATATCACCGTATCCAGAAGCTGAGACACGAGATTGGAGAAAAAGGAAGCCATCCAAAATGTACTCTTTTGGTTTTTGAATCGAAAGAAGACAAGGACATCGAGATACTCAGAAGCAAAAAATGCGCAGAGTGAGGCTATACTGATGCGTATAGAGAGCGAGAAGATAGTCTCATAGGCCTCACCTACTCTCGCATAGGTCTGTGCCGACCACGGCAGGAGTTGGGAAAAGAGTGAGAATATAATCCAGAGAATGATAGAGAAAAATCCGAGAAAGACGAATCTCTTAGCCATATCTTTCCCATAGATCTTGCCGATCACGTCTGTCGTGACGAAGATAAGAGGAAGAGTAAACACCGCAAAAGTGATATGTGTTCCGAATAAAAATGGCATCGTCTTGAGTCAGAGCATATTGCTCATAAAAATAGCCGAAATATAGAGTGTGAGAGCGAATAGGAGCTTGGTATCGAACATAATAAGAAAAAATAGTTATAGCTTCGCCGTATGCATCAAAATAGCATGCACACTCTCCTGAGAAGATAACTGAAGTTGCTCCAGTATATCAGCCGAGACAGTAGGAAAGTAGATAATACTTGCTCATGATATATTCTGATACGCTTCGGGCGTAAAACTTCTAGTCCCATCAGGATGAATAGCGACAGTGATTCTTTGCATACGGCTAATTTTGAGAATATAAAAAAACACCCGAAAAACGGATGTCTTGAAATACATCAAAAACATCCCGTTATGCGAGTGCACAGGATATAAAACTCGACCACGTGATGAGGCGGTGGGATATAAGCATGGAAGGATTATAGGAAAATCCGAATCGAAAGCAAAAGAAAAATCCAGAAAAGATACTAAAAAACATCTTTCAGTATTGATATTATGGAGCATGGGAAACTTTACTGCACACTATTTGTGACAGATTTATAGGCATTTTCATAAGAAAAGTGGATAATATATAAAAAATGATATACTACGATAGTATTATTTTTTACCCCTACTAGTATGATATCTCTTCCTAAGCAATGGCCAACTATCGCTCTCTATATTTGGATCGCTACCGCTACACTCTACGTAGTGATCGACAATGTCTATCCAGTTATAGCCAATCGTATCAACAATGATGTATTCATGAACGGTGCCAACCAGGGACAAGCTGCTGGATACCAGAAGGCTATCACCGATCTCGGGATCGTCATGGAAAAGCAATACCAAGAAGGATGTAAGACTGAGGTACCTGTATCATATGGAAGTGGCAAAACTGTATCACTCTATAGCGTCGACTGTCTCAAAAAGGCTGGAGTCATCAAGGATGGTACTGGTACTACCGCTCCAACTGCTGCTCCACAGAAATAATTCTCCAGTCAAAAAAATCGGCTTAATGGACAAAAGTTGGTAGGTTTTTCATCTCAATTTACTCCTTCCAAAGAAGACTCAGTGCTAAACTGAGTCTTCTTTCTTTAGTGAGTCCACGATGAAGTTTTACCTTTGGTTTAAGATGAGAGAATATTCACTCTATTCGGTT
>JANOIH010000006.1:0-19477 GCA_031407385.1 Candidatus Altimarinota bacterium
CAGCTCAAAAGAAGCACATTTAGGGCATTTTTTTTAGCATAATATTCGAGGATAATAAATAGGGAACTTCCATCCTACTCTTTTGGCTTCACAGAGCAAAAAATAGTGTGCAAACAGCACACTATTTTTTCTATTTACCCAATATTTTTCATATTTCTATGGCTGTTCATGGAAGTGTTTTTTTATCTTTTTGATGGGATTCTGTGATTGTTACTTGTGGATTTCTAAGCTCTTTCCTCAGATTCCTGAGAGTAGTTATGAATTGAAGTATTACGATATTCGTATTGGGAGCATCTATATAGAACATATCATTGATACCAACATCGATAGATGATAGATCATTCGTGGCACACTGTATAAAAGGAATTTCATGCATTTTTGCATATTCGCATGCTTCAATATATTGCCTTCCAGAGCCTGCATGAACTATAGCATATATATTTGCAGTATCACGAAAATTCCAATCTATAAGATTGTATTCAGTGCCTGAGATAATGGTATCCCTATATTCTGTTGCGAGTTGCCCATTTCCTATAATGACTATTGTTTTCATATATGGGATTGATTGTGACATTGTATAGCCTTACTCCCCAACTTTTCTCCAATTACTTGGCATCGCCGCCTTGAATGGTTTTGGATTGTGTTTCTTTTTTGGTTTTGGCTTCTCACCGCGATCTTCGAGAGGTCCACGAGACTCACCCTTCTTTACGGGTTTTCACTTTCCGTGCATGAATTTCTTCTTCTCTTCCACTATAGCAGGAGCGCTCGTACGAGGATCTGCTTTTGTTACTGTCGGTGCGCGAGCTGGAACTGGTCTCTCTGCTGATTCTCACTTCTTCTCTAGGTATGTAGCTTCCTTGTTCTTCGAGAAGCTGCGAGCTGCGCGCTTGCTGATGCGTCGGAACTGGAGCTTGGCTGGGCCATAGTTTGCAGGATCGTTCTCATGTTCGGTTTCTTGGGTTGGATCCTTGAGTGCTCACTTCTTGGTAAAAGTCTTGAGTGGACCTCGTGCATCTGGAGTTTTCTTTTCTTCCCATGCAGATCCCGAAGAACGAGGTTTCTTCTCTTCCCAGGTGCGTGTTGGTGCAGATTCTCTGTCCCACTTCTTGGCTACTGGAGTACGATCCGTATCCCACTTTTTGGCAGGTGCTTTCTCACGGTTCCATGGAGCGTTCGGATTATTGTATCCGGTCTTGCTCTTCGCGAATCCGCGGCTCGCAGGGAGCTCATCCTCACCGAGAGGTTTCTTTTTCCTCTTCTCGAAATAGTTGGCACCAGACTGGCCGTATGGAAGTCTCTTTTTTGGCTTCTCACCAGACGACTCAGTCTTCGGGAAGGCGTCGAATCGGGGTTTGCGGAGCTTTGCTCCTGCCTTCTCTTGTGATTCAGTTTTTTTGTATGCCATGGGTGTTGGGATTATATCTGCGGCATAGTACGTCATAAACTGTTTTTTGCAAATTGAACTTTTTTTCCTATACTAAGAGTCCAACATTTCCATTATTCCACCACCCGCGAGGTCGCGCCCCTTATGGAGTGAAACGGAATATGGAAGTACCCTTGGGGTGAAGCAATCCAGGTCCCCAGAGTCCACCACTTTACTTTTTGGCAAAAAGTAACAAAAGCCTACCACATCTTCCATGTCTCATTTTGCTGTCTGTTTCCAGCTCATTTTCGAAAATTCCAAAGACTAAGAAACGTTCGGAATTTTTACGAAAATATTCGCTGACAGATACTCAAAATTCAACATAACGGAAGAAGCAGTTGGTACGACAGAATATCAAAACTCACAAAAAGAAGAAACAAGTAGGGGCAACAGATAGTCAAAATTCAACATAACGGAAGAAGCAACAGGCATAAAAATTCACAAAAAGAAGCAAAAGATAAAAGAAACCGAGAAACCAAAAACATACTCAATGTTCCATATTAGTAATCTCCCTCCCTATGAACTCTTCTCAACTCTGGATATCCTACTCAACCATCGTTCGCAAGGAGATCACCCGATTCATCCGCGTGTGGCGGCAGACGATCGTCCCACCCGTCATCACGACGACACTCTACTATGTCATATTCGGTCAGTTCATCGGATCGCGTATCGGTGAGGTTGGGGGATTTTCTTATATGGAGTTCATCGTGCCAGGACTCGTCATGATGAGTGTGATCATGAATTCGTTCTCCCATGTGGTATCATCGTTCTACATGGCGAAGTTCCAGAAGACGATCGAAGAGATCCTTGTCTCGCCGACTCCATATCCAGTGATCATCGCAGGATTCATCACTGGAGGAGTCATCCGCGGACTCGTGACGGGCGCGATCGTACTGAGTGTCGCGTTCTTCTTCACACATATATCCTTTGCTCATGTTGGCCTCACGCTCCTATTTGCCTTCCTCACGTCACTGCTCTTCGCACTCGTCGGACTCCTGAACTGACTCATGGCAGATAGCTTCGACTCGACGTCGATCGTACCGAATTTTGTCCTCACGCCGCTGACATATCTCGGTGGAGTCTTCTTCTCGATCTCGATGCTCCCACCAGTCTGGCAGATCGTCGCTCATGCCAATACTATATTCTACATGATCGATGGATTCCGTTATGGGATGCATGGAGTCTCTGATATCGCACCACTGATCTCACTCGGTGTACTCGGTGGATTCTGTATACTCTTCTTCTCCATCATCTGGTATATGTTCAGCAGAGGACAGGGGATCAGGAGCTAGAGCTGGAGGCAGTCTATCCAAAAATCCCTCCCGAATACTCTGGAGGGATTTTTGGATTAGTAGCTACCACCACGCCCACGACCTCGATTATTATCTCATCCTCTCTGATCATCATTATCACGCCTATCCTCCATCCTATTATCGTGTCTATCTTCTATCCCATTATCTCGTCCTCTCTGATTATCGTTATCACGCCTATCCTCCATTCTATTATCGTGTCTATCCTCTACTCTATTATCGTGTCTATCCTCTACTCTATTATCGTGTCTATCCTCTACTCTATTACAATTTACACGTCCACTCATTTGTTTTGCTAATCTGAGAGTATTGAGAGCATTGTTGACACCGACTCTGAATCTCGTATCAGCTGCTATGAGAGCATTAGTCTTCATGGTTCCAGTGAGTGACTGGGCAGCTGAGATTGCCATATTCCTCTCGGCAACGAGCCGAGCCAATTCGACTGAAAATACTTGTTGAGCAGCTGCTATGTTCACCTGATTAGTTGGAGTACAGATAACTCGATTATCTCCATAGTTCGTAGCTGAAGCTGTACCAGTGGAGATCGCGGGGATGATTATAGCCGAGCTAATTACGGCTAATACAAGATAATGTTTCATATTTTAAAAAAGATAAAAAATAAATCTGGGAGCACTATTATATTCCAAAAGTAATAGATAACAATAGTATTTACCTTATTTTGCCCAAAAATCACATGGAACTTCAATACGATATATGTGACTTTCTGGTATATGTTCAACAGGGGACAGGGAATCAGGAGCTAGTCACTATGCCAAAAAGAAAAGCCCTCAACATATGTGAGGGCTTTTCTTATATGAGAATATTATCTGTGATCTCCTGAACGTCCACGAGAATCTTCTCGCTTATCCTTGAGTTCCTTGATACGATCCTTGAGGGCTTTTACCTGAGATTTTACCTCTTCACGGTGCTCTTTCTTGTCTTCTCTATCTTCCTTCTTGTCTTCCTTATGCTCTTTTTTTATCTCTTTCTTGCATTCTCGGATCTCTTGATGGTTACTTCGCTTGTCGCGTTTTACTGCTGAGAGTTTCGCTATAGCAGCCTTGAATCCCGTACGGAAGGTGACATTTGCCTTCTGGAGTGCTTCGACACGAGCAGTACCAGTGAGAGTCTGAGCTCCTGAGTATGCAGCTTGCTTCACACTGACGAGTCGTGCGATCTCTGTAGAGAACGCCTGTTGTGCTGCCAGGAGAGCTGCCTGGTTGGCTGCCTGAGTAACTCCACTTGCTGTCGTACACTTGACTCCAGTTCCAGTAGTGGTTCCAGTGTTCGTCGTGCCAGTACTCGTAGTTCCTGTAGCAGTTGTACCTGTAGCAGTTGTACCTGTTGCTGTTGTACCTGTAGAGGTAGTTCCAGTAGCCGTAGTACCTGTTGCTGTAGTTGCGCCACTTTCTGCAGATACTGCAGACATAGTCATGGCTGATGCGATCACGAGGATCGATATGATGTATCGGTTCATAATATAAGGGGAAAAGGGATAAATCGACGGGAGACAGTATCTCATAAAAAGTATTTTTTACAAGTTTCTTCACTCGTTCTTCATCCAAAGTTCACACAAGGTCCTGGTAAGAATTATAGGAGTATCGAGAGTATAACAGTGGTATGCATAGTCTCTTTTGTCATCTCGTAGAGATCCCTTTTTCTTTTGCTTATGCGAAGGAGATAATTCGTATCTCATAAGATGAGTTTGAAAGAGATTCCTCCGTTGCACTCGGAATGACAAAAAGAAACAGTGAGAAAATACATAAGGAAATTCCCTCGTGTCACATGTGACACGAGGGAATTAAAAGTAGGGGAGCTACTTCCCGATGCTATACCATTCATTAAGTTCATGTTTGAATTTTTCCGTTCTGCCATCCCGGTATTTAACCAACATGTAGAAAGGATACCTGTTTTCTTCTACTGATTCTACCTTAGCGACCTCTTTGAGGACCGCTATATAGTAAACATAGTTCTTCCACTCACTCTTCTGAAATAAGTGGTAGATGAAACCCAATACGAATAATACTAAGTATACCAAATGTGCCCAATCTGCCATAGTTTTCTCCAAAAGTAGTCCCCGCCCAGCAACAGCTAGCAAGGACAGTTACACAAAATAACGCGTTGCCAGTCAGTTATATTGACTAGGTGAGTGTATTATATCGTAATATATATCTTGTCAAGGACAAACTACTTATTCTTCACATAGATGATCTTGTACCGATTGCTACTACCCTCGCGTTCTGTGATATCGAATACTCACGTCGAGGCGAGGAGGGGAGTGAGCTTGTTGTATCCGTAGTTGCGAGGATCGAAGTTCGGTTGCTTCTTCTGTAGGAGTGCACCGACATCTCCGAGGAACGCCCACCCATCGTCACCCGAGAGATCGTAGATCGTGGCTGATATGAGGCGGATGAGTTCTGGAGTGATCGTATCGACAGTAGTCGGTGAAGCATCTTCTATTGGTTCTGGAGTGACCTTTTCTCACTTTTTGTTATTTTTTTGTGGGGCTGGAGTTCTTTGATTTTCTTCTTTCGCGGGCTTGAGTATCTCGATATATATGAACTTATCACAGGCGACGATGAATGGTTTTGGAGTTTTCTTCTCTCCTATTCCATAGACTCGCATCCCAGCCTCGCGCAGTCGGGTTGCTAGACGAGTAAAATCAGAGTCACTCGATACGATACAGAATCCATCGACCTTCTCAGAATAGAGGACATCCATAGCATCGATGATCATCGCACTATCGGTTGCGTTCTTCCCGGTCGTGTAGCCATACTGTTGGATCGGCTGGATCGCATGTTCCAGGAGGAGGTCCTTCCACTTGGCGAGTCCGGGACGTGTCCAGTCACCGTAGATGCGTTTGATCGTGGGATTGCCGTACTTGGCGATCTCTTCCATCATCTCACGTACATAACCAGATGGGATGTTGTCACCATCGATGAGGACGGCGAGTCGGATGTCTGTGTCCATAGGATAGTAGATTAGTAGGATAGTATAAGGATAGACTTTTTTCTTACTTTTGCAACTTATGTTGCACTAGAGGGTGATCTTGGAGTATATATTGCGACCACCATCGAAGATGCGATTCTCTATAACATGCCAGCCCGTCACTGCAAAAAGTTCGGCAAGCTCATCAGTCGTGAACCCATGATAGTAGCGTGAATATTCACCAATTTTTATGTCAAAATCACCGTCTCATCGACGACTTTTTTCATACTTCGGCTGATCTCTGAGATTCCAGTTCGTCATATAGATAGCTCATCCTGGAGCAATTAGTGACTTCATATCTTCGAGGACCTGTATCCGCTCTTCTTGGGATTCCAGATGATGGAAAGAAGCAAGAAGGAGGATGGAGTTGTAGTTTCACAGTTTCACAGTTTCACAGTTTCACAGTGACTCCATCGGACACACGGCGAACGCATAATCTGGATGCAACTTCTTCGCTTCCGCGATCATACCTGTAGAACTATCGAGTCCGAGATAGCGTAATAAATCCACACCAGTCTCTGTACTTTTGGTAGCAAAAGTACCAAAACTATTGGGAGAGGAAAAACTCGTTCCCCCTTCGCTTTGCTCATCTATTAGTTGTTCTCAATCACTACTCGAAAATTCTTTATGTTGTATATTTTTGATTGAAGAATTTTTGGACAAGTTTCCTCCCCCAAACCCCATTGTACTGTTTTTATCAGAGTTCCAAGCCTCCAGAAACCGTCCATTCCCACACCCGATATCGAGCACACTTGTATATCCGCACTGTTGCATATCCTCGATGATATGATCGAGTTCTGGCCACTGGAGGTTCTTGCGAGAGTTCGAGAATGTAGTCGCGTATGCGTCGTATGACATAACTCTGTAGATTATTCCTCATCACCCCAGCTCGCTCGCCAGAGTGCTCCATCTTGGCTATAGAGAGCAGCCACAGGAGAGAAGGCGAGGATATCACCAGCGATGAGCCACTCGATCTGTTCACTGTCGTTATAGAGGAAGAGTAGTGCGTTTCGAGTTTTGATAAAAAAGTTCCCATCATACTTCTCGATGCGAATATCTGTGAGTGTGACATCAGGGAAGACGACATATCGGGTGGAGTCTTGCTCTACGTTCATGATGGCGAGGGTCTGTTGTCCGTCACGTGGCCCTATGGCGATCAGTTCTCATGCAACCCAACGCACATACTCGATCGTATCGAGACCTGTGACGATCGGCGGGAGTATTTTTTTGCTCGTATTGGTCCTCAGTGGGACGAACGTAGCGCCACTCTGACCGTACCAGTTCCCATCTCGCTCTATATAGTTCGGGCTCTGGAGCTCGGATCCTGTGAGCGCAAGAGGTGTGAGGTTGGTGCCCACGAGGAGACGATCAGCTCTGCGGATAGAGTCAGATCTGATCGAGAGGATGCCCGTGAGTGTGCGGCCCTTCTCTGTGAGTATGGTTCTGGACTGATCACAAGAGAGTACCCCAGATCGTACAGATATCTGAGCACTACAATCCGCGATGAAGTCACGACTCCCACTCCAGACTCGTGGCTCCCAGAGGTTCTCATCACGACTATAGGTAAGGATGGTACTCCCTGAGAGGAAGAACCCTTCCCCGATGCTCACTCTCCCACCGACTGCGACTCGCGCTCCCCCGGAGAAGGACTCATCCAGAAGTACTGATCCTGTGGTTCATAACTGGATCCATGATGATGTGTCGATCTGGCTCACACTATAGCTCCCTGTGGCGACTGGAGCATAGGTCGGTGCACGTAGGAGTGATACTGTCGAGATATAGTATGGACTCTCTCTATCGATCACGAAGTCGAACACATCTGATATATAACCAACTTTCGAGATAGTCGCAGTATATGCCCCGTAGTTCGTCATGAGCTTATCATTGTTCACGTAGCTCCCACTGCCGAGTGAGATAGTGGCTCCAGTAGGTTTTTTTACTGATATATTGATGATACCGAACGACTTGATCAGATCGCTTGGACTGTCACCAAGTGTGCTCCCGCTTGTCCCGAGGAACTGCTTCACTCCGAGACGAACATCAGGATAGTATCCCTGGAAAAAGAAATACAAAAACCCCGCAAACATGAAAACAATCAGCCAAAATATTCGGGCAGCTTTTTGTTTTCTCGCGACTTCTGCTTGGTAGGATTCGATCATAGAGGAGGATAGTAGGTTGGTAGGATAGTAGGTTGGGGATAGAGAGAAAGCAATGAATTCGATAGAGAGATTTTTCTGCTATCTTACCATTTACTAACTTACTATCCTACTATTTTCGATTCATCTTCTGTGTTGTATCGAAGGAGTCGATTCTTTTGCCAAAGAATAAACGTATCTGGCTCTCGATCGCAGGGATCGAGAAGAGGGTGAGTGTGAGGACTGGAACTGCTATCCACTGGATCAGATTCAACACATAATCCTTCGCAGTGAAGTGAGTATAACGGCGCATGATATGGATCGATATCAGCGAGGGGAATACGACCGTCGCGAATAGGACGGTGAACACGATCGAACTCGCGATCGGTACGGTGAATGCCGCGAGTGAGTGATCGATGGAGTAGAATATCCCTGGAACATATCCGATAAAAAAGAGCATGAACGGTCCTCCTGCCCAGAAGAGGTGATTGTAGATGAGGTAGAGGGTTTTGCGGATCTTCTCTCGCGTAGGTATCGATCTAGACGCCACGAACTGAGGGATCACGTACTCCACATCGGTACAGCCCCACGACCAGCGCCTGAGTTGCTTGTACTGAGATCTGACGGTACGGATGATATCCGTCTCGGCGACCAGATCCATCTCACAGATAGCGGGAGTGTTGACGATACGGAAGAATCCACTCCATCCGAAGTAACTCCTCCAGTATTGCATCCCATCTTCCACGATCGAGTATCGGTCCCAGTAGTCCGCCTTATGCAGACACGTGAGCGACTGACCGTAGACCGCGAAGTTGCGATAGAACTCAGGATTCTGGCTCTCGAAGAGTTGCCACATCGTCGTCCCGATCCCGATGATACGAGCGAAGAAGTGACCAGTTCTCCAGTTGTTGGAGTAGACGGGTGCATACTGGTAGATCGCATGATGACGATAGTCCGTGGAGAGGAACGTGTAGCTCACTATAGAGAAAAAGTCTGGACGCACCTTGGTATCTGTATCGATAGTAGAGACGAAGGTATGTTCTGGATCGAGTGCACTTCACTCTTCCTTCTTCATAGCCTCATAACTCTTGATCGCGTAGGTGATATTGGATCATTTTACTCGTCACTCGTTCGGCAAGTCGGCAGGGTGGACGATGTTCACTATATGGATCCCCTTATTCCCATGATTGGCGATGATGTTCTTCGCATGTGTCTCAGCATCTGGAGCGCGCGCCTCGGTAGCAAGCAGTACGGTGAGATTCTCCCTATAGAGGTACTCGGTCGCGAGGAGAGAGAGGATATTCTCCTCGATCACATCGTATGGCTCAGTATATATCGGGACGATGACGATATGCTGGAGCTTGGCCCCTCACTTCACGATGATAGGATCATGTGAGAGATCGCGCTTCTCTAGAGAGAGGAGCTTCATATATGACCTCAGGACATAGTAGTACGACTCGAACACCTTCACCGACCAATAAGCGATGTAGAACGCTATGAAAAACAGTCCTAACTTGTAGTTGACCTCCATGAGGAGGAGTGGCAGGACAAAAACTCCGATGAGGGAGAGGAGTGGGATCTTCGGCAACCAGTATGCGAGTGTAGTATATCGTGACATGTGATCAGTATTATAGAGGATTTCTCTATTTTGCAAGGCGAGAGTAGAGGATAAAAAAGAAAGTTAAAAGCCTTAGCTATTGATCTCGGAAGACGAATAGATAAGGCTTTTGTGTGTGAGGGAAATAAGCTAAGATTTTGTATTTGCGGATTCCACAGATACATATAAGTATGTTAATCCATCTGTCTAAATCCACCCCCTCTGGGGGTGGACCCACATAGGCTCTGCCACTGTAACCGTTGACTCGAAAAAAGGTTATGATATCCTAGACTTTGCAAAAAGACCCTAGAACTTACATCATAACCTTTTTTCAAACCATGAACTCCACATACCAAGAATATACTCACTGAGCTCATGTTCGGTGGGATTGTACGTATCATATCGTCATTTGTCCAAAGTTTCGCAAAAGAATCCTCTATGGAAAATATAGAGAACAACTCGGAAAAATTCTCACTGATCTCCTCAGGGAGATGAAGATCGAAAAACTTGAAGGACACTTGATGCCCGATCACATCCATTTCCAACTCAAGATCCCACCATCCGTTGCTGTATGTAAAGTCATCTGAACTCTCAAGGGTAAATCCGCAATCAGGCTCCATAACAAATATGCGAATAGACCTATTCGCACCACCAACAAAACATTCTGGTCAACTGGATACTTTGTCAGAACCACATGACTTGATATAGACATGATCAATGCATATATCCGAAACCAAGAAAAAGAAGATAAACTATCCGATTGAAACCAAACAGATCTCAACTTCTAACAAACCATACTTACTTCTTCTGTCCTCTCCATCTCAATAGTCGTAGACCCTTCTAGGGTCTTTTTGCTAAAGCCACCCCCTTTGGGGGTGGATAGTTACTCATTCATTCTTTTCTTAGTATTCACGAGAAGTGTTCAGTGAGAGGGTGTTCACAGAGTGCTTGTATGAGTTTTCATGCTTTCTCTGGATCTGTTTTAGTGTTGTTATTTATATAGTCGAGAAGCAGATCATGGAGGTCAAATAGATCCACATTGTTCATCTCCATTGGATAGAGTGTTTCCTTGAATATTTTTTTTATGATCGTATTTACTTTTTTGCTCACAGTTCTCCAAGTCGAGATAGTATTGAAATAATCTCAATGGGTGAGCTCTCATCAGTGGAAGCAATAGAGACGAATATCATTATTCTTAACAGAGATCCTTTGAACATGTATTCCATCTTTCTGATTGCGAGTATTTATTATGACGTCCATTGCCTTCAAAGTATCAGCATGTGATATTGCTAGTACTTGATCATGTTTTGTTGAGAGATTGATCTCGTTGATGAAAGTTATGAGTTCATCAGGATGGGTTGCGGTGAACTTCTCCAGATAAGAGTCACCGTAGTTATTTTCTAGATCTTTGGTGCGATTTCTGAGTGCATTCTCTATGATAAATGAGACAGATCGCTGACTAGCTTCGCATATCAGTTTAGCTGCTGCTATTCCTCGCTCCGTCTCACTCGTGTGTATCTCTAGTTTTATTCACGCGAGTCATTTTCATATTTTGATAGCAGATTGTATTCATTTTTTTGTGAGTCATTCATCGTTTCAGCCAGGTTGTTTTCATCATCTTTTGTCACTCTCTGTTTCTGGATGTCGCATGACTAAGAATAACTTCCTGATACCTGCTTCTGCCATGAGCTCTGACTGGAGCTCCTTGATAGTGAGGAGGATGGCACTCCGCATAGCTGTACTGCTCTTGGGATCACGCAACAAGGCATACTGTTCTTCGATATCAGTCATGGTAGATGTGATACTCTCCCATGAGTGCATATATGGCTCATAGACTTTTTGACGTTCTGGTGTGATCGGTTTTGTCTGAGTGGACCCTGTGTCTGCTAGCGTCTCTATCTTGCCATCTCTGAGTGTGTCCACGAATATCTCTAGTACCTGAGTATCCCAATATCCTCACTTGGATCAGTGAGTCATCATGAGTATGGCAGATTCTGTCGTCATATCGAGACACATGGACTCATATGCTCGGATGATCGAGAGTACTTTACTCAATGTATGTATCTTGTCCTTGCTGAGACCTGACGGATATCCGAGTCCATTCATCGTCTCATCACGAGACAGGAGCATCCTTGTAACCATACGCAATACTCGTCTCGTGATCCGACCATCGAGGATAGTATCGATCTCTTGTAGGATATTTGCATTATCGAGTTGCGGGATATGTGGAGCCTTTTTTGTTATACTCTGGCTATGTTGGAGTGTGATCAGTCGACATATATCGATAGCCCGTATACAATCTTGGATATAGTTCGCATCTGTATTGAGTTGAGGATCTATTGATTCGATAACACGAGAGAGGAATATGTCATAGTTTTTATTGAGTGACAATATTCTTACTCCTTCTTTTGCCTCTTTTTGTTGTATCGACTCGAGATTGCTATGTTGATCTCTGCAAAATAGACTCTCCATCTTCTCTATGTAGATATCGATGATCGGCTTGATATACTCCTTCCAATCAGTTTCATTGATCTGATTGGCTGATTCGTTACCCCCATGATCGATAGCCACACTATAATTCTTTCCCCCTTTAAATACAATAACCCGTGTCCGACGGATATTGTTCGGTGTACCTGTGAGAGTGTTGTGTTCTATGATGGCTTCCCCACTATCCTCTGATGTTATGAGGAGTCTCACCTTACCAATGCGACTCTCGAGTTTGTCGAGGATGTGTTGGGGCTCAGTGATTCCACTGAGATATACCTGGGTATTTTTGGCAGCCATGATCTCTCTCTGTCTTCGCTCATTCCTATCGTGCATCATGCTCTTTCTGATTGATATATCATCATTATCAGCAATATGTTTTCGATATATATCGACGATCGGTTTCCATTGTCTATTATCAAGGTACGATGTTCAGAAATATTGCTCTGCGATGTTGACCGCCTGATAAAAGTATCATTCCCGCTCCGTTTTTCATATGTCGGAATCTTTTGCTAAAATAAGCAGTAACTTGATCTTGCTAATCTGTTTTTCCGAGTCCCCGACGACTGAGATATCTTCTACCAGCTGATCTATTGCTTTTCTCTTGAATGCTTTTGCTACCGTCAGCTCTCAGTCATCTTGTGGATCATCTAGTCTTGTATCTATCTGTCTACATACTCATGAGCTCACTACACTAGATGGAATACTATCAGTATCTATATTATGAATATCTCTCTTTGGTTGTAGCGTATTGATATCAGTACCCATATTTTTTGAATAAAAAAATAGATCACCATATACTTGTTATTGCGATAATACGCAATCTATATAAAAAGGCAAAAGAAATGATTTGCATGTACTTAATTGGGTTTCTCGGGTATTATTTTTTTGTCCTGTTTTTGTCCATTTTCTGTTTCTATTTTCTGGATATTCTATGCACCTGTTATTCACACATTATTCACGGATTCTTTTTATTCTCTAGTCTCCCATATTATGCGTACATCTGCCAACATACTCCAGAGTGACTCAGCTAGATCAGACATAGTAGCCGTATGATACCCAGTAGGTACCACATATCAGGAGATCACTGCCATAGAAGAACGCTGGCTCTCCATCAAGTCTCGTGAGATCATCAGTGAACTCACTCAGATACAGATATTCTCTGAGAGTCTCGAGAAGCTCGGGTACAGAGCCCGTGGGATGGTAGAAGGAGTGAAGCAGATACTCGTGAGACTCAGATGAGACAAGAAGGATAACCGATATCCCAAGGTTATAGAGATTATCACGAAGTACCTCAACGGGATACATAATTTTATGTCTCAGACACAGATACGAGGAGCTCTCTCATATAAGGCACTCTTCGAGTCTGCGATGATCGCCATCAGACGAGAGATCGATGGTCTCGACGGTTCACTTGCATAGTTATGATTGGAGCTTGCGTATGATACCTATGCGGATCGACTCATCCTTATCGAGTCTGAGATAGTATTGCGTGATTCATCCAGAACACGTGAGGGCTATCTCTTTTGCGAAGTGTTCTTTGGTGATTTTTTTGATCGGGAGGATGATCTTACCGAGGAGTTCGTTCTTATTCTGTGAATACGTCGAGATCGGGAGTGTGGAGTTCGATATCTCTTCCCCTATATTATCTAGGAGGATCTTCATCATATCGATCGTGGTGTTCTGTGAGTGTATATCCTTCGAGGTTAGCTTGGTACCCTGGATGTAGATCCGTCCTCAGATCGTGTCGAGGAGGAGGCAATCTGTCTCAGTTTTGATCATGGTATCATAGTCTCATGAGTACGACTTCCCGAAGGAGTCAGAGAAGAGGACATCACCTTCTCGTGTATACCGGGAGTATATCTTATCTGTGAGATACTGCTCCACTTGTACCCCGTCAGCAGAGTACCCATCTCGCCAAGAGGCATAATCCAGCGAAGCGATGTGTCCGTCGGCTCGCAGTTGTTCGAGTACTTTGTTTATCGTAGCACGGCTTCTCTCTTTTTTCGTGACAAAAAATAGACTCCCTCCGATTCTCCCTGTATTAAATGGCAGAACTCCAATAACTTCATCATCAAAGCGCTGATACTGGTGGAAGAGATACTGAAGCGCTGAGAGGAGCTTATTCTCCTTCTGATAGGCGAAGCTCGAGAGCCCGATCTTGCGTATCGTATCGATAAATATCTCCATGGCTGAATCAGGATGGATACCTCGAAACAGAGAATTGAATCCCTCGAGAATCTTTAGATTCATATGATCGATATTCTTGTAGATGACTTCATCCTGATCAAAACTCAAAATAGCTGAGAGCGTCGCCTGATCTGCGGTAGGGATCGGGAGTGTTGTTACGGTATTGGTGATAAAGGACTTGAGTCTATCTTCTTCGTACTGCCTCTGTTCATGTGTAGCCTCGATGTCAGCGAACCGATACCTGACCCCCGTGAATATAACTCCATAGTCTATCGGGAGTTCATCGATGGTTATATCATCTTTTCATAGAAAATTCAAGAGCGAGTCCTTGTAGAGGATAGTATTGATACATCTATGGACGTCATTGCTCCCTTCGTCCATGATGTTCTCGTGGATGTCTGTATGAGTACACTTCTGTGAGAGGTGCACCATCGGAAGAGCGAGTCCTGAGGTCATCACGACACAATTGCTCGATCCACTTATGCCCTTGCCTCCTCAGATACAATTCGACAGGAGCAAGCTCGACGTATATATCTCATCAAAAAGGGAGCTCTCCATAGGAAACTCTCATCCCACGAGAGTCTTGGTATCGAGCTGCCCAGTGAGTATATGTGTGAGGAATGTCAGGAGAACTGATATCACTCCAGAGAAAGCAAATCCATGTCCTGGTGGAGTCTCGAGCAAGAGACTGATATCCGCTCAGCGATGACATCCATGTCGGAGAAGAAAATTCTCTAAAAATCCAGAGACCTCATCGATATCATGTTTAAAAAATGTGTTCACATTGTTCTCTATGAATACATCATCGAGAATCGTATATGAGAGTATCTTGGCGAATGTCACCTTCCCCGAGTTATTACAATTGGCTCCACAATATATCTTGACTGGGAGTTTTTGTTTGATCCGCAATGCACTCACACCATGAGAGATATCGGCTCACCAGGTGAGCACGCTACTACCACTGAGCACGATATCATGCGTATTAAAAAACTCCTTATAGGTTGTATAAAATCTTTTCTGTAACTCGAGTGAGTTCATTTTTATATCGGTATGTTCCCGCCCAGCATCTCTGTTTCCGGTGTTATGAACCATTATAGAAAGGGTTACACGGTAGGATTTCATTTATTCTATATTTTTTTCTGAACATAGCAATTTTATTTTTGGCATCACATTGCGCTCGTGTATTTGTCTCTTTTTTGTCTTTTTATCTGAGAGATTTCTTTTTATACTGCGATCAGTCTTTCGGGACTCGTGCATCTGTCGTTATGTTTTCTCTGACAATTATGCGCTCATAGCATATAGTTCTCGTGGTTGCAGTTCGTGTCTGCACATATGCCACAACTCGCTATACGATGATTCTACCGAAAGGGGTATCGTTGATTATCGCATCAATAGAGATCTAGACGAATGACATCAACGGCTCGAAAGACTTTTTATTAACTCCTACCACTATGCAACAGTTTATGCAAAGAAATCTCATCGTGTGATTCATTGTATTGCTGTTGCTTTTTGCTATACAGATCAGAGAGCCTATATGAGAAACTCTCGTACAGGGAGCATCACTCGACGTTCCACCTTAGGATATCTAGATACAAAAACTTCACGGATATATCACTCGACATAATGTATATGTTTAACCTTAGAAGAATCCGAAATACGTTTCAAGCGTATAAAAACTTTATACTATAAATTCTTTCTTATGAAACATATAGAAAAACAAACTTTTTCTCAGAAGATGAAAAAAAAAGTTCTCTCCATTTTTGTAACATTGGCGATGATGGTATCCGTGATGCAACCGATCGTATGGGTCGGAGCAACGGTCATAGACGGAAGTGGCAATACGCTCTCAGGAGCCAATAGCAACGCCGTCAATATCTCAAACTCTGGGGCATATGCAGTTGCTATCACTCTCAGTGGTACACTCGATGCAGCAGATACAGTCTGGCTCACGGCGATGGATGGCTCTGGTGCTACACTTACCGGATCACTCATATCAGCGAGTGGTGGTGAATCCACTGGATCCGTCGTCCTCGACTTCGCGAGTAGCGGACTCCAACAGTGACCACTCACCTATAGTGCGATCGTCTACTCTGGAGGTATCCAGAGTCAGGTGGTCGCCTCTGGTATCACGCTCGCGGGCGTACTCGATGTCACTCCTCCAGGTGCGACTCTCTCCTCTACTGCAAGTGGTACTCTGACTGGAGCCATCTCTGTGGATATCGCTACATCTGAGTCGACCGCTGATCTCACGCTCGCTGACGTATCAGTGACGAATGGAACAACCAGCGCCTTCGTGACCAATAGTGCTACTTGATATACGGTCACAGTGACCACATCAGTCTCTACAGGTACGATGAGCATATCCGTATGAACTGGTATGTTCGCAGATGCTGCTGGCAATCTATCCACCGCATCGAACATACTCTCATATGCAGTAAATACTACCACTCCTGCCGATACGGTAGCACCAGTTGTCGCTGTCACCTCTCATACGAATACTGATGTCGTCACTGGAGTTCCTACTCTCACAGGTACAGTTACGGATACAGGATGAGTAGCGAGTGTAGTCGTGAACTGACTCGCTGCAACTCTCGGAACTGGCACCTGGTCGAGTCTGGTATACGACCTCACGGGAGGACTCAATACGGTGGATATCGTAGCGACAGATCTCGCTGGGAATACAGGATCGACATCAGTCATCCTCGATCGAGTAGCTATACCACTCAACACCAATGTATCACTCTCAGGGGCTACGAGTGCTGTAGTCACCTTCTCGACGGATATCACGGCAACAGGTGTCATCAGTTATGGAACTGATGTTAGTCTCTCAGGAGCTACGACTGCTACAGGATCAGTCCCGAGTACGAGTCATAACTTCACCCTCATAGGACTATTGCCCGATACGATATACTACTTCAGTATAGGAGGACAAGGTGGTGCCCCATCTGTGACCATGCAGTTCAAGACACCAACTCAGATAGATACGAGCACCGCATCATGAGCGATCACCGCTACTGGATCTATCTATCTGAGTGGATCGACTGGAACGGGTGTCACATTTTCTCAGAGTGGTTCTCTCCTGATACTCAGTCTCACATCAGGGGGTGCGTCCCTCTCTGTAGCACTTAACTGACTCACGATCACAGCATCTGGACCTGCCTGGGATGGAGTACTCCAGGCACCAGAGGTGACGAGTCTTGCTGTGACAGCATCCTTCCTTGGATACTCTGTCATCGGTACTGCTTATCAGATCGGCAATGCCAATACGGAACTTATGTTCTCTGGGCAACTGGTGACGGTCACGGTCAATCTCGGCAGTACGCTGAGTGGACAGACGATCAAGATCGTCCGCTCGACGAATGGATGAACTACGTATCTAGACTTCGGTAGTTGCGTGATCACTCCTCTATGAGATTGTACATTCACGACCAACCAGCTCTCACTTTTCGCGTTCCTCCTCCCAGCAGATACGACGCCAAACGCGTTTAGCTATACAGGTGTGACGGCTGCAGAGCTCTCTACTCAGTATACATCTAGTCCTGTCATCATATCAGGTATCAGCGCACAAGCAGTAGTCTCTGTAGTCGGTGGTGAATATAGTATCAATAGTGCCTCATTCACGACCCTCACGGGTACAACGAGCTCTGGAGATACGATCGCAGTAAGACTTGTATCATCTCCAGCGAACTCTACGGCCAAGAGTGCAACACTCACAGTTGGTTGAGTTGCAGGTACGTATACTGTGACTACCAAGGCTGCAGCAAGTAGCTGAGGTGGCGGTGGTGGTGGTGGCGGTGGTGGCGGAGCATCTATTGACTTCTGTCCTGGATGAGACCTCTCACCGAGCCAGTTCGATGGTATCTGTGTAGCATCGATTCCTCCAGGGAATGTTATTGTTGGTGTATCCACAGGAACCTTCACTATACCACCAGTCATTCTCCGTCTCTCAGATATACTCTTCCGTGATATATCATGAAACTGGGCAGAGACCTACATCAACCGTCTCGTCATCAGAGGCATCATCGATAATGTAGCCTTCTATCGTCCAGATGCGAGCCTGACTCGCGCTGAGTTCCTCAAGATCGTGATCAACAGTACTGGATGGCCAGTACCGACTACGAGTCTCGATATCCCATTCAGCGACGTCTCATCGGATGTTTGGTATGCTCGCTACACATCTCTCGCTCTGTCGAAGGGTATGATCCAGAGGAGCAATCGCTTCCGTCCCAACGATTCGATCACTCGTGCCGAAGCGAGCAAGATACTCACTGTTGCTCTCGGTGTGACGATAAGTGAACCAACGACCATGACGTATGTCGATGTCAGTCGCACGATGAGTCTCGCGAAGTATGTCGAGGCAGTTACATTCCTCAACATCTTCTCTGGACAGATCAGGGCTGGACAACGGATATTCCGTCCGAACGATTCGATCACTCGTGCAGAGATCGCCAAGGTGGTTGCCAAGGCATTTGGCCTCTAGTTGTATATCATAACACTCTTCTCTATGACTGTGCAAAAAGATACATCTCAAACAGGAGATAAGGCTGAGTATGTTCCTGACTGGATCAGTACGGATGCCACAGCTCTCCCAGATGATGAGGATCTCCTCTTGGATGACGATGACTTCGAACTGATGATCGATCCGGACGAAGACCTCGACTACGAGAACAAGCAGAAGGTCCGCTATTAGAGACCCCATAAGAAAATCCCCTCCCGAGTACTCGGGAGGGGATTTTTGATGCAGACTCGATTATTCTTGAGTTTTCTTGGGAGTCTTTCTTGGTGCACGAGGCTTCACTATGGGTAGTGCCTGTGGAGCGAGTGACTTGTCGAAGTAGTAGACGCGGTCGATATAGATGATCTGCCACCACTTCTTCCCTGCTCTATATCAGATGAGTGCACCGATGAGTGCGATCGCTGTGAGTGTCAGTGGCGAGAGAGTCACATCGAGAAAACACTCCACATACAGCCAGTGTATGAGTCGGTTCGCTATGATACCGAATACGATACAATAGTAGAGACACACAGTCATCATCATGCCGAGGAGCGAGAAGAGTGAGATATAGTATGCGCGTTTCATGAGGAGAGGATTAGGATACTCATAGGATAGCATAATGTTGAAAAAGAAACAAAAAGAAATATCCTAGAAAATATCATAAGACGTATATTTATATAAGAATCCCTATCCTATCTTTCTTGCAATAAAAATTAGGGTAAATAGAAAAAATAGTGTGCTACTTTTGGTTCCTAAAAGTGATCCAAAGTGCTATAAATGACTCTAATCTCTTTGGGCTGAGTCACTTATGTTCTTTGATTCATTCTTCTGCAAATACTCAGAAATATCACTCTA
>JANOIH010000007.1:0-4523 GCA_031407385.1 Candidatus Altimarinota bacterium
GAGTGATATTTCTGAGTATTTGCAGAAGAATGAATCAAAGAACATAAGTGACTCAGCCCAAAGAGATTAGAGTCATTTATAGCACTTTGGATCACTTTTAGGAACCAAAAGTAGCACACTATTTTTTCTATTTACCCAAAAGTATGAGAAAAAGTCTTTACATATCTTACTACTAATAAAGGCTCTGATCCAAGAAGTATAGAAGCCTGGAGTAATAATTTTAGTACTTTCTTTATGATTAGAAATGAATGAAAAATATACGGTAGTATCGGATTTTCGATTAATGGTATTTCTATTTTCTGATTAAATCTTGATAGTCAGAAGAACTTTTCGCTCAAACGAACGGAAGAAACTTATCAGCAACTTGAAAAAATAGAAAAAAGAGCAAGACAAAATGGGAAACTCGAAGAGGATGATATTGATTTTCTGACGGAACTATGGAATAACTACTCTGATGAACTACTCACACCGCAATTCGATGTATCACTCGATATAACCAAGCTCAAGCCTTCAACTACTCTAGATCAGGAGCTCAGAAATCATGCTCTCAGTCTCATCTAATCCATCACCCTATAATATCTATGTACTCTACTCCTCGCTCATACTCGACTCCACATCTCGCAAACAAGATCCCAGTAGCCATCCTCGGTGCCACTGGCATGGTCGGGCGTAGATTCGCTGAGCTCCTCGCGGATCATCCATATTTCTCTGTAGCTCAGGTCGCTGCATCAGCGAGTTCTCGTGGGAAGCCATATGGTGATCTCGTACATTCACGATGATACGCTGTTCCACAATCAGTATCACCCCTCACCCTCACAGATGCCTGAGATATATCTCGTGATCATGTTCGACTGGTATTCTCGGCTTTTGACGGTAGCAAATCCGAGATCTTACAAACAGAGTCAGAGCTAGCGGATCGTGGACTGATAGTCATATCCAATAACTCAGCACATCGATGGACTCCAGATGTCCCGATGATGCTCCCAGAAGTCAACCCTGATCATCTCGATCTTTTGACAAGTCAAACCTCATATATACAGAGCAAATGAGGTATCGTCGTGAAACCAAACTGTTCTATCCAGTCATTTGTCCCGATACTCAAGGCGTGGGAACAATACGGAATCAGGCGAGTCCATGTCGTCACAGAACAGTCGATCTCTGGTGCTGGCAAGACCTATGCAGAGTGGCCAGAGATGGTAGACAATGTGATACCACATATCTGAGGCGAAGAGGAAAAAAGTGAAAATGAACCACTCAAAGTACTCGGGAAAATACAAAATTGAGTACTCTCACAACTCGATCTCCCGATATCTGCGATCTGTACTCGCGTGGCGAGTAGTGATGGACATATGGCGAATGTATTCGTAGAGTTCGATAGGAATCCGAGTGAGCAAGATCTCAAAAAGGCCATAGTGGAATATAACAACCCTATTGCAACATACCATCTCCCAACATCTCCAGAGCAATTCATGATGTATACAGATGATCCTAATAGACCACAGAATCGTCTCGATAGAGACAATGGAGTTGGAATGAGTATCACTGTAGGTCGTCTCCAGAGCAAATGACACAATACTTATAGCTTCTCTGCACTCTCCCACAATACGCTCAGGTGAGCGGCAGGATGAGCAGTACTGACTGCAGAGCTCCTCTATGCAAGGTGATACTTACGAGACTAATTTTTTGCCTTTTCTTTCATTTTTTCTATACTGGCTGATATCTCTCGTATCCTCACACTATGTCCACTCCCAACTACTCAACCGAAACCCTCGACCGCATCAAGAAGCTCGACCGCATCCGATCTCTCGGGGTCAATCCTTTTGCCACAAAATTCGAGAGTACACATCAGATCGGACAACTGCTCGCAGCTCATCCAGCCAAGATAGTAGAGTGAACTGCCTCTGAGTTCCGTGCTGTGGAGGAGCTTATCCCATCGCCAACAGGTGATGTCGCGATCGCAGGACGTGTCATGCTCCATCGCAGCTTCGGGAAGATCTGCTTCGCGAGTCTCTCAGATGGAACTGGACGCATGCAGGTGCTCTTCTCACGGGAGAATTGTTCTATCGTAGTTGATGATGAAGCGAGAAGTGAGCTCATAGGTGAAGCAGAGCCAGTCACCGCTTACAAGTTCGCAGAGAAGCTCATCGATCTCGGTGACTTCATCGGCGTGCGTGGAGAGCTCTTTTATACTCACAAGTGAGAACTGACACTCTTCGTGCGCGAGTTCACTTTTCTCACGAAGGCGATCCGTCCCCTGCCTGAGAAGTTCCACGGCATGGAGAACGACGATGAGCGTTACCGCAAGCGATATCTCGATATGACGATGGACGATGACCTCAGAGCAGTGTTCTATCGCAAAAGTCAGTTCTGGAAGGCAACCCGAGATTTTCTCATAGCAAAAGGATTCATGGAAGTCGATACTCCGACACTGGAGCACACGACGGGTGGAGCTGAGGCACGTCCTTTTGCCACACATCACAACGACTATGATGTAGATGTATTCTTGCGCATCTCTATCGGGGAACTCTGGCAGAAGAGACTGATGGCAGGTGGTTTTCCGAAAACCTTCGAGATCGGGCGAGCTTATCGCAACGAGTGATCGAGCCCTGATCATCTCCAAGAATTCACCAACATGGAGTTCTACTGGGGATACGCGGACTATGAGATGGGGATGGCACTCGTGGCGGAACTCTATATACACATAGCGAGAGCCGTCTATGGCAGAACCACATTCTCCGCTCGTGGTCATACCTTCGATCTCGCAGATGAGTGGACACAAGTCGACTATGTAACTGCTGTACGAGAGAAAACTGGGATCGATATCCTCACTGCAACTGATGATGAGATGAGGGCACAACTCGATACTCTCGGGGTCAAGTACGATGGGACCAATCGTGAGCGTCTCACGGATACCCTCTGGAAATACACTCGCAAGCAGATATCTGGTCCTGCATTCCTCATCAATCACCCTGCACTCATCTCTCCACTGGCAAAGGCAAATGCGCGCGATCCTGGTACGGTCGAGAGATTCCAGGTGATACTCGGAGGGTCTGAGATCGGGAATGGATACTCTGAGCTCAACGATCCACTCGATCAGCGTGCCCGATTCGAGAAGCAACAAGACATGCTCGCATGAGGCGATGATGAGGCGATGATGCCAGACTGGGACTTCGTCGAGATGCTGGAACACGGCATGCCTCCGACGTGCGGATTTGGATTCGGTGAGCGACTTTTTGCCTTCTTGGAGGACAAGCCGATCCGTGAGGTACAGTATTTCCCTTTTATGAAACCGATCCATGCAGGTGAAGAAAAATCTGAGAAATAAGAAAAATCCCTCCGAGTATTTCAACAAAAAAAATTGTAGAAAGAATTGATGAACTGATGAAATCTTGTGAACTCCAAGATGAACAAGTGAAACAAGCAAAAGAGAGAAGTGAGAAGCTTATGGAAAGTGTTTTACAGGGTGTGTTTAATGGATAATTTCTGCTTATGAAAAAGCATAGAGAAAAGACATCTATTAGCAAAATTATTATCTGGTGAGCAATCATTGTGTTATCTTTATGGGGTTTTCTTTGGAATTGCAGCCTTTTCATGGATACTACAAAATATCCAAATAGAACTAGTTGTGCTATCTCGCAGTATCAAGAAGCCGTCACTTATGTTATGACAAGGTATACTGATTATCTCAAAGCAAGAATGGAAAGAAGAATAGAGGGGCAACAGGAGGCTCTGAGTGGGGCTTTGAATAATTTCTCTGGAACTATTAAAAAATAAATATGTCTACCTCATACACTCATGCAAAAGATTATTTACTGGAATTTCTATCCAGTAAATGAGATCAAGTTCCTGATTGGATTCATAAACTCATTCATAAAGTTATTGAAAATGATGGCATACTATCAAAAGAAGAGAAAGATAGCATGTTTATAGATTTTATAACTTCTAGATGAGTGGATATTCCTGATATTTTAGACCCAACAGAAGCATGAACTCCTATTGACTATACAGAGCACTATACTCCAATAGAGAAAAGAAATATATTGCTTCAAAAGCTTACTCATATAAAATGAGTAAATGCACTTATTGAGAATGAATCAATAACTTTTAGTCCAAATTGTACTATTCTTTTTGGGATGAACTGATCAGGAAAAAGTGGATATTTTAAAATCTTAAATGACTTAGCATGATGAGGAAGTAAGAGAGAAATTTTATGAAATATTTATAATCCATGAGATTGAACAAAGGAGGTTCTGGTAGAATATAGTAAAAATTGAGCCTTAGAAAATTCAGTTATTTGGAAGTGAGATTCTAGTAATTGATTATTTCCAGAGGTTACAGTATTTGATTCAGAGTATCTAAAAAAATATATTTGAGCAAGAAAAAGGGGTAAATAGAAAAAATAGTGTGCTACTTTTGGTTCCTAAAAGTGATCCAAAGTGCTATAAATGACTCTAATCTCTTTGGGCTGAGTCACTTATGTTCTTTGATTCATTCTTCTGCAAATACTCAGAAATATCACTCTA
>JANOIH010000008.1:0-9836 GCA_031407385.1 Candidatus Altimarinota bacterium
GAAAGAAAATAACTCATTCTTTCATACTTTCGATACATATCCTTGCACTACCAGACCAATTTAGTATACTCTCAAATAACTACTATACACAACGGGGCACAAAAAACCCTCAAGTGTTGCACTTGAGGGTGGCGGATTGCCACATCTATCGGGGTGGTTTTATACAATACTAGCAACAAATGAGCAAGTTGCAGTAGTGCACACAAAGTCCTATTGATTGGCAAGAAAAAAAGATAATCGTCATACGAAGACCATGGAATACTCCCTGGGTTTCCTAAAAAACTTTCCCTTAGTTGATCCCGAAAAGGTACGTAACACTTTTTAGATAACACCTCTTTATAATAATCCCTCAATTCCGAGGGATTATTTATTAGTTATTACTTTTTACCTATTACTTAAACTATAGTCTCATCACGTGTATGAGTGCGTCAGAGTTCGAGAACTTCACATCTTTCTCTTCTTCGAGGCGTTCTGCGAGCCAGTTCTTCAGTTCTACTGGGTTCACATCCTGAGTGAGTGTGATATCGATGATAGTCGAGAGCTTCTTGCGGGGAGTGATACGCAGATACATAGCGCGGTCCCCGACATACACGATAGCAAAACTCGACAGTGACGAGAAGTCATAGAACGAACCTCCGACATGGATACCTGCTTCGTCGATATCGACTCTGGTGATGGGATTGGCGTTGTTCTCCATGAGGATATAGACACCCGCGAAGAGGAACGATACCACCGACATGATATAGATACCCTCCACGATACCGTAGACGACGAGTGAGAGCACGACGATGATCGCCATGATGTACCATGATGCTGAGTGCTCCTTGTGTGTGGAGAATGACCAAGTGAACATAGAGAGTCTAAGGCTAGGGATAAAGTCTAAGTAGTTTTTTGTTTCTTTTGGTTTGTCATTCCGCAGCTTGCGGAGGAATCCCTTTCAAACTCATCTTACGAGATATTGATTATTTCTTTCTCATAAGTGCAAGAGAAAGGGATCTCTACGAGATGACAAAATCGGGGCATCCTAATTACATTAGCTCACTGACGAGAGGATCTCTACGAACCTGATCACGATGAACCAGGCGAGTATCGCCACGACGAATCCGATGAGTGCACCTGTCATGCCCTTCTTCGCATTATCCACCTTGGAACTATCACCCGTGATACCAGAAGCGAGTTGCATCTGTACTGCATAGTAGATGAGTGCTACGACTGCGACGGTACCTGCGACTCCGAGGAGGACGTTGATCACAGAGATGATAACAGCAGGTATACTGTCCATACTTACATTACCAGTGCGGAGATCTTGATCTGCGATTCAGAGGATATTGTTTGATTCAGAGGTTGGGGTTGTACTGGTTGTAGTTTGTGTGGAAGGAGTTCATCATTCATCAATAATATTCTGATCGATAGATGATGCAGCAAATATTGGTGTAAAGAAAATGCCAGATAAGATAACTAGGAGAACAATTATTTTTTTCATAGCTGAAAGGTTATATGGATCTAGTATAGCGAATTCGAGAGAAAAATACAAAACTTTTTGTATCGGGTTGCTTTTGGCTCTTTTTCCCATATACTGGACACTACTCTAACCCATACTAGAAGCCATGAAAACTCCTCTCAACTGGATATCTCTCTATACTCCACTCTCGACCCTCATCGCATGAGAGCGCATCAAGCATCTCGCACACGAATACTCTATCCATACCGCCGAGATCGACGGTATCGAAGAGCATCGTATCGATAAGGTAGTCGTCGGGAAGGTCCTCTCATGTGAGAAGCATCCTGACAGCACCAAGCTCTCTATCGTCCGTGTCGCCCTCGGTGAACATGGAGAAGAGACGATCCTCACAGGAGCGCCCAATATAGTGGATGCGACCTATGTGCCTGTCGCGATGGTCGATGCTGTGCTCGGTGGAGACTTCGTGATCGGAGAGCGCAAGATGGCGGGGATGGTGAGTCGTGGTATGATCTGTGGAGCTGATGAAATCGGTCTCGCGACTGAGAGTGATGGTGGCATCATGATACTGGAGAATATGTGGGATGTAATGCTCCTGGAGTCGATGGTGGGCAAGCCTCTCTGGGATCTGACTTTCTCTTTCCCTGGAGTTGGCGGCGAGTCACGAGAACTCACACTCTGAGATACGACATTCGAGATCGATAACAAGTTCATCACCAACCGTCCTGACCTCTTCGGTGTCCATGGGAACGCACGTGAGTGGGGTGCGGTTTTTGGATTGGATTTTGTGGAGTATGCTTCTGAGGCTCTCCCCCTTATAGGGGGAGTTGGAGAGGGTACCCCACCTAGCCTCCCCTATAAGGGGAGGAATCCCGAGATCGAAACACTCGAGATCAAAATAGAAACCACTCGTTGTCTCGCATATAACGCGATCAAGATGGGGGGAATTACTGTTGGTAAGTCTCCTTTTGGCATAGCGCTCATGATGGCTCATGCTGGACTCACACCGAAGATGGATCTCGTGGATATCACGAACTGCATCCTCACGGAATTCGGACAACCGATGCATGTGTTCGATGCGGATAAGGTCGCAGGTACGATCACCGTACGTCTTGCGAAAAGTGGCGAGAAGCTCCTCGCGCTCAATAGTGAGACATACGAACTCACAACTGAAGATATGGTAATCGCTGATGACAACTGACCAATTGCTCTCGCGGGGATCATCGGTGGCATGGAGAGTGCCGTATCTCTGGAGACCAAGAATGTGATCTGGGAATCAGCTACGTTCGATGCGGTATCAGTACGTCTCTCGGCTCAGCGTCACGGTGTGCGTACCGATGCGTCGACGAGATATGAGAAGTCACTTGATCCGCTGCTTGCGGGATTTGCAACTGCTCGTATCTTTGATTATCTCCACTTTCTCGACAAAAACATCAATGTTACTGCTCATGGATCTTATCTCGACGAGAGTCAAGTAAAGCATATAACACTCGAAGTCTCATACGAATTCATCAATGCGAAGGCAGGGATCGAGATCCCAGCAGAGAAAGTAAATACTATCCTGACATCTCTTGGCTTTGAGTTTTCTGTCATGTCGACGACAGGAGACATCCTGCTCAAAACTGGGCAAGATTTCTCACAAAGTTCGAAATGACAGAGCATGCAGATACAGGTTCCTTCTTGGCGTGCATCGAAGGATATCTCGATCTGAGAAGATATCGCTGAAGAAGTCATCCGCATCTATGGATATGATAATATCCCACTCTCACCTCTTACTTCAGAGTTCTCTATTAGCTCGAAGAATACAGAGAAATCTCTCCGTAATCTGACTCTTGCTTTTTTCGAATGAAAGAACTGGAATGAGGTCTATAACTACTCATTCACCAACGAGTCACTCGATAGGTGAGTTGGATATACGCACATGGACGATGCTGTCGGGATCAAGAACGCGTTCAACGAGAGTTATACGCACATGCGCAGATCACTCGCCGTACGACTCCTCGAGAACATATCAGCCAATACCAATCACAGCAACACTCTCAGATTCTTCGAGATCGGTAAAGTCTATCACAAGACGAGTACGTCTAGCAATTCTGTCATGGCAGACTTCCTCACACATGTTGATTGTCTCCCTTTTCCTGAGAAGAAGATGCTCGCAGGTGTCGTGCTCGGATCGACTGTAGAAGAACTCCGATCTGATATCGAGGCATACTTGGGCTCTGTGCTCGGATATGTACCGCCACTTCATCAAGATGGTGGCTCAGTACTCGCATGTCTGCATCCTGGAGTATCGGCGAGTTATCGTGTCGGTGATGTCACTATCGCACGGTTCGGTCGAGTACATCCTGAGACTACTGAGTCTTATGGTATCCCTACCGAGACCCTCTATGTCGAGTTCGAGTATGAGGAACTCCTTGCTCTCATGACAGACCGGGAGAGTCCATTTGCTCCTATCTCTCGATTCCAACGAGTGACTCGAGAACTCAACTTCGTCATGACTGAGATGACTCGCACAGGTGAGATCGCGACGACCATATCTGCCCTCCATCCATGGATCCATGATATCACGGTCGACTCTATATTCCGTGACGAGGGTAAAATCTGAGCCGATAAAAAAAGTGTGAACTTCGCATTTTCTCTCCAGAGTGACGAATCGACGATATCTGATGACGAGGCTATGAGCATCCAGACGATGATCATCGACAAGATGGCAGAGCAGGGGATCGCGATACGGGGAGTATAGTAAGTAGAATTCAGTGAGTAGTAAGTAGAAGAAACTACTCCTCTTGTTCTCAAAACTTCCCTTTTGTCATCCTCGTAGAGGATCTGATTCTGGAAACTCAGATACAGATTCTCCTACGGAGAATGACAAAAAAGAAACATAATACTTCTTTTCACTTCAAATTCTTCGCCTTTTACCTTCGTCTAATACTATGGACTATACCTACTCAGAACAACTCATCCATGAGATCATAGATACCATGCGAGGATACATGTGAACTCGCTGGGAAGAGAGTATGCATAAGCGGCTCTACGATACCTATGTGTTCGCACGAGATGCTCATGGAGATCAGACGCGCAAGAGTGGGGATCCATATATCACACATCCACTGGAAGCTGCGAAGCTCCTCCTCCTCCTCAGACCGGATATCATCTCTGTTCAGTCATGTATCTTGCATGATGTGATCGAAGATACACCGCAGACACAACTCGATATAGAGAAGGCTTTTGGTCATGATGTGGCTCATATCTGTGAGTGACTGTCGAAGCTCTCTGCCATCAAGTATCGTGGAGAAGAGCGGACGATCGAGAGTCTCCGCAAGATGCTGATCGCTATGGTAGATGATCTACGTGTCATCATCGTGAAGCTCGCAGATCGGCTGCACAACATGCAGACACTCGAACACCATCCAGACCCAGCTAAGCGTGAACGTATCGCCCTCGAGACGCTCAATATCTATGCCCCAATCGCGGATCGACTGGGTATATTCAACTTCAAGGAGATGCTCGAAACAGAGTGCTTCCGTATCCTCTATGGCGAAGAATATACCCGCATACTCTCAGAACTCGCAGAGCTCAAAGATGAACAAGAATTCTTCCTCAAAGAGGCTCGTAAGATGATCGAGAACGTGATGGATCCGACGATACCGATCCTCGATATCTCCTATCGTATCAAGTCACCTTATAGTATCTATCGCAAACTCTCGCGAAAAGAGTATTCATACTCTCACTCACGTGATCTCTATGATCTCTTCGCGATCCGCATCATCACCAAGACGATACCGAACTGTTACGAAGTTTTGGGGGTTTTACATAACGTGTTCGTCCCGATGCCGAAGCGGTTCAAGGACTATATTGCTCTCCCAAAAGAAAATGGATACCAGTCACTACATACGACGGTGGTAGGACTTTTTGGCGATGTACGATCCCAGCCGACAGAGATACAGATCCGTACAGAGTCTATGCACCGACAGGCGGAGGTCTGAGTCGCGGCACACTTCGAGTACTCCGAGACAGGTCACTCGGGCACATCTAAGGATAGCTACTGGGTCGAGACGATCAAGTCTATCGCTCTCTCAGGTGAAGAGAGCGGAGTCTTCATGAGCGAGATGAAGATGAACGTATTCGCCGATCAGATATTCGTCTTCACACCGAAGGGGGATATCATCACGCTCCCGAAGTGAGCCACTCCGATCGACTTCGCCTATGCGATCCACTCACGCCTCGGCAATCAGCTCACGATGGCCAAGGTCAACGGGCAAGTGGTCCCACTCGACTATCAACTCCATAACGGAGAGAGTATCCAGATCGTCACCGATATCCACAAGAAACCGAAGCCGATCTGGCTCTCTTTTGTCCAGACAGCAAAGGCACGAGAGTATATCAGACAGTTCATCAACCGGGAGGAGCGAGACTTTTTCGTAGAAAAATGACGTACCATCCTCTCTACGTATCTGAAGAAAAACTACGACTATACTCTCGATAAGGAGCTCTCGATACTGCGCAATATCGACGGACACAATCTCGATACCAAGCAAAAAGAAGACGTCCTCGTCCAACTCGGGAATCTCTCACGCAAGCCATCGAGCATCATGCGAACGCTCCACGATGAGACGATCCAGTCCGAACTCGGCAAGCGAAAGTCAGAGATCCTCGACGTCAAGCAAGAGAAAGTAAAAAAACCCGAGAAAAAATCGACAACAGAAGTGACAGTCATCATCGGTAAAGAGCGTGATATCCCCTACAAGATGGGGCAATGTTGCAACCCTACAGTCGCAGATCGTAGAATCGTTGGTGCGATCGGGCAGGGGATAGTCACGGTACACAGTATCACTTGTGAGAACATCCCGAAGATCGGGATCGATCGCCGTATCCCTGTGAGATGGAGTGATGAGAGTGAGAATACCTCAGTCGTATTCTCCATGGAGTGTGACGTCTATGACCATAAGGGGATCCTCCTCGAGATCACCAAGATCCTCTATAACGCGAGTGTGAACATCAAGGAAGTATCGACCCACACCCTCTCTCCTGGCATAGCTCGAGTATCACTCACTCTCGAGATCGAAGATGAGGACTACTATATCTACGAGCGTATCGAGGCTCGTATGCGTTTCGACATGCCGAAGGATCTCATCGAGACTCGACTGATCTCTATGAGTTAGTTCTTACTTCGTAGCTCACTGGAGTCCGAATCCTTGGAGTCCACTCCCTTGTGGTGAGATATCGACTACTCAGAACGGATACGCTGTCCCCACTGCGATCAGGAGCATGCCGATGAGGGATATCGCCACTGTGGTATTGCCCACATATTTCTCTGCCCATCCCCACTCACCAGTGAAGTCATATATCTGGTATCGGTACTTGAGTATCGCCATACCAGCGAGGATGATCAGGAGTCAAGTGAGGAATCGCATAGAGAATATAGGGTAATATATCTTGGATAGTATTATTTTTCCCGAGAAAAACAATAAAAAACTTGAAATTTTAGATTTTTTCTCTATTATCCATCGGCTCAAGCAGTGTTGTATCATATTGGGGTATCGCCAAGCGGTAAGGCAGGGGACTCTGAATCCCCCACCCTAGGTTCGAATCCTAGTACCCCAACCATATCGTATACCAAAAACTCTCCCCCGAGTACTCGGGGGGAGAGTTTTTCTTTTCTAGTCTATGACGACGATCGCCTCGTCTGTGTTCTCCTCCATGAGTCTCCATGTAGTCACCATATTGCGGATGGTTGTGTCGAGGACGGATGTCGGATAGTTCTTATTCTTCTTGCCTTCTATGATCCCACACGTGATGATCGCTGGGAGCTCCTTGGCGCGGATGATCGCGACACACTCACGCAGGTTCTCTGGGAGATAGATATCAGCCTCATAGGCAGTCATGAGACGATCACTATACTCAGTATGGACACCTGGTGAGACGTTGTCCACGGCGATACCTCCGATCGAGAGACCGAAGTCCTCTATATAGTAGTCCTTCTGTTCCCGATAGATCTCCAGGAACTCAGCCTGTCCGAGGAATGAGTCACGATTGGCCTCATCCAGCTCTGCACTCTCGATGACACTATTGTACGTGAGGAATACGTTCGGGAGGACGATATCTGTCTCCTCATGCACCATATCGATCGACCGTCCAAAAGATGGGAGATAGATATTCTCTGGCTGATAGTTCGCGATGAGCTCTGTGATATCGATCTCGGCGATAGGCTTCGCGAGAGCGAGATAGAGCCACTTTCCATGTTGGTAGAGTGTATTGCCTGACTCGTCTTGGATCTTCTTCTCGAGAGAGAGTACACGGACGAAGGCATCACGTACGATCGGATCATGATGGAGAATGAGGGAAATCATATTTGCTTTTTTAATAGAGGGAGTTAATATACGAAGAGTATCTGAGTTATCAAGTTTTATTTATTGATTTCAGTTTTTTGTATCCTGAGTGTCTGTCATTCCGACGATAGGAGAAATCCTGCTCTTTTTCAGAGCAAGATGTCTCATGCTTCGACATGACGGAAACACTACCTTCTCTACCCGTCCTGTCTTTTCTATCTTTTCCTATGGATCCTCTTGTTCTCATCCTCGGTGGACTCATCTGATTCGTGATCGGGATTTTTATCATGCGGATCGTGTCACTGCATGAGCATAAGTGAGTCCGGCAGAACGCTGTGAAGTGATCTCGCAATAGTATATTCGGCGAAGTCTATGAGAAGATCCTCCCAGCACTCCCGAACTTCCCATACGCACCGAAGGATATGGTCTTCATCGGGAAGGGATGTGACTATATCATATTCGACGGACTCTCCGAGTGACGACTGCGGGAGATCGTATTCCTCGAGCTAAAAAGCGGAAACGCCACCATGAATGCTAATGAGAAAGCGATACAATCAGCCGTAGATCATCGCCGAGTCCGATTCAGTGAGTATCGCATCGATAGTGTGCGAAGTAAGGAATAACTAGGCTAACAATAAAGTCTAAGGCTAAGAATGGAAAAATTTGCGTTTTTGTGAAGAAAAAGATAGAATAAAAATCAATAACTCGCAATTATGGATAAGGAAACCCTACCAATACCAACTGAAGACATAATTAATGCATCACTGATATATTATTTTACAGTTTCACCGAACTTCGACGAAGAGTCTACACCAGAAGAAGAGATTGCTAATCTTATTAAAACTGGCACAAGAAGGGACTGGATATACAATTATCTTGATCTATTGGCACGGCAGCTTACAATAGAACAGCAGCAATTCGTACAAGCATTGTATAGTTGGGTAACATGTCATTCTGATTTCTTACGGTTTCTAGAATTAGATGAAGATGAGCAGGTCATCGCAGATTACATTCGGAACAAATTCCCATGAAGAGATAACCTATGACTTTTCCCTCAAATCAATAAGAAAGTATCAGATAGTCTAAACGATGCTATCCCTAATTCGTAATTCACTCATTCGTAATTCATATGCTCCTCCTCTCCACTTCATCACTCGCAGGATACGGCCTGCACAAAATACTCACTCTCGCGAAAGAAGCGAGTTACGATGGGATCGACTTGTCTGTCGACTTCGACATATATGATACCTGCGATGCAGGATATATCGACAGTCTCGCATCATCGATCGGTATCCCTGTCGTATCTCTCTCGGCTCCAGAACGGCGTCTGACCAAGAAGCAGTTCGACCAAGTACTCAGTCTCGCGGACGACCTCGGTGTCGGCATAGTCAATATCCACCCGCCACACCGGCTCGACAAGGAGAAGGACTGGTTCGGAGAATATCTGAAGGTGATCGCAAGCAAGTTCCCCAATATCGTCATCAATATTATCAATGCTCCACCGAAGACGTGGCTGTTCGTCATATCAGAGTATGGGGATGCTCGTCCTGAGACGATCAAGAAGATCACCGAACATACCGCACTCTCCATCGAGAACGTCGATCCTGCAAGTGGTGTCGATCTCATGAAGACACTCGTACTCCTCGGCTCAACTATGGGACTTGTCTACCTCTCAGACAAGAGTGATGAAGAAGCTGGACTCTTCCCATGAGATGGAACGATGCCGATCGAGAGTCTCTTGATCAAACTCTCAGAAGTCGGATATACAGGACACTTCTCACTCTCTGTCGCACCAAAGTCACTCTCTGCAGGATCAGAAGATGCACAAGTTGTGAAGAAGATGGCAAGTGCACGAACTTTTCTCGGGAAGTATTTCGGATAAAAAGAAAAGGGTAAATAGAAAAAATAGGGGTAAATAGAAAAAATAGTGTGCTACTTTTGGTTCCTAAAAGTGATCCAAAGTGCTATAAATGACTCTAATCTCTTTGGGCTGAGTCACTTATGTTCTTTGATTCATTCTTCTGCAAATACTCAGAAATATCACTCTA
>JANOIH010000009.1:0-33410 GCA_031407385.1 Candidatus Altimarinota bacterium
TAGAGTGATATTTCTGAGTATTTGCAGAAGAATGAATCAAAGAACATAAGTGACTCAGCCCAAAGAGATTAGAGTCATTTATAGCACTTTGGATCACTTTTAGGAACCAAAAGTAGCACACTATTTTTTCTATTTACCCAACTTCATGATAACAATACTTCATTATGTTTATGGAAATGAGATAAACTGAGTATTAGTCGTAATATGTATCCTTATAACAATGAGCCAAATCATCTTCTTATATATCCCAAAAGACATGTAGTATGAGTAGAAAACCTTTTACCTGATGAATATGCGGAATTTCCTAAAGTACATTCAGTTTTAAATGATATACTATGAAGGGAACATAGTATTCTATTACGAACATGAATATGAACTGTGCCACATCTTCACTATCATGTATTTCCTATTAATATGTATAGTCAACAAATAGAACAGATAATGCGAGATCCCCTATCTCAGCCAAAAGATTGAAATGGTACTAATTGAATCAAAAAATTGTTTTAGTGATCTTACTATACAATTATATCCCTCACCACCACCTGCACACTCACAGTATTTTTCCACTCATTGCGATCGAGATCGACGACGAGAGAGACGACATTGCCGACAGCGAAGTGAGCAAGTCGATCCATTGCATTCCAGAGGAGGAGCTTCAGAGTCGGATTCTCAGTGAGGGTGATCGCGAGGTGCTTGCTTTCTGCACCAAGAGGTCGTGTACTCGCGATCGTGACATTTTCCAGTATGAATAGGGGCTTGCGGTTCCCGATACCGAACGGTCGGAATCGGTCGATCGTATCCAGATTGGCGATCGTCATATCTCGTGTGACATCGAGCGCACACTCGATATCGAGTACTCGCTTCGGGAGATCCTCTACGTCATGGAGCGTGGCGAATTTTTCGAGGAGGCGTTTTTTGAGTTCGGGTATTTTCGCTTCTTCGATCGTGAATCCTGCAGCCTGTCTGTGTCCACCATATCGGACGAAGAGATCGCGCGCAGAGTCGAGGAGTTCGATCATCGAGCACCACTCTGGAGCGCGACATGAGGCTATAGAGGTATTCCTCACCCCTAGCCCCTCTCCTCCAGAGAGGGGGATTGAGACAGCAGAATCTTCGACCTCTACCTCATCTCATTTTCTTCTCGTGAGTGGGTGGTCGTGTCCGTTTTTGATGATGATGCTCGGCTTGCCATACATCTCCGTGAGCTTGCCCGCGACGAGACCGATGATCCCGTGTTCGAGGTCGGATGCATCATAGAAGAGGATCGGGAGAGAGGTATCGACATGTTCCAGGGCCTTCTCGAACTGAGTGGTAGTATTACCCTTGCGTGTCTCGTTCAGGTGCTCGAGTTCTGCGAAGTACTCGTCTGTGCGTCCCTCACTCGCGAGGAGCCAACGGAGGGCCGTGAGTGGAGTATCCATGCGACCGGCTGCGTTGATACGGGGTCCGATCTGGAACCCGATCAGGTCTGCATCGCTCTCAGTGATCTTGTCTCGTCATGCGAGGAACTTGCGCAGACCACTCGAACTAGAGTTCTGCATCTGTGCGAGGCCGAGTGCCGTGATCACGCGGTTCTCTCCTACGATCGGCATACAGTCAGAGACGGTTCCGAGAGAGGCGAAGTCGATGTAACGAGTGAGAACCTCAGATACATGTTTACTTCATATTCATATAAGTACTCCGTGCAACAACTTAAAAGCTACACCAGCACCAGCCAGATCAGAGAAAGGATAGAGTGAGTCTCGGCGCTTCGGATTCACGATGGCGATCACTTCTTCAGGGACGATATCCGGGACAGCATGATGATCAGTGACGATGACATCGATCCCGAGACTCTTCGCATGACGGATCGGCTCGATATCGCGAGTTCCACAGTCGACCGTGATCACGAGAGTCACTCACTTGGATGCCAGTTCGTCAAAAAAATACGCCTTCAATCCGTATCCATCATGGACTCGGTGGGGGAGACGATACGAGACCTCGCAGCCGATCTCGGTGAGAAACCGAACCAATATTGCTGTACTTGATACCCCGTCGACATCATAGTCGCCGAATATGACGATGCGTTCTTTGGCTTCTCTTGCTATCAGTATCCTCGCTACCGCCTCGTCCATATCAGGCATCAGGTAGGGATCATGGAGATCCGCGAGCGTCGGTGCAAAAAAAGCCTCAGTACTGGCATAGGGACGATTTTTTTTCATGACGGATTCGAGACTGGGAAGCGCATCTGGAGAGAGGATGCGGAGAGAGTATCCGCCCTGGGTGTGCATATTTTGACTTTAAGATGCTTCTGATTATACTCGTCGTATGCTTTAGGGCAACTTTATTTATTACTTTCCCTCCTATGCGTACATCACTTATCATCGCTTCACTCCTTTTGCTCGCGAGCTGTACTATGCCATGGGCGACCAAGGCTCCAGTCTCAACACCACAGACCGTAGTGATAACACAATCAGATTCTCCAGCAGCGAAGTTCTGTCTCGCTCATAGCGGATCAGTATCAGTGGAGGCCAATCCTGCCATTCCAACGATGGAACTCGTCTATTGTACGGTTGGAGGGGAGAAGATGGATGCATGGAAGTACATGGATATCCAGACTACTGCAACTGGTGTTACTGGAAGTGGGATGCCTCTCTAATTATCTCTCAGAGTCGATTCCTTTACTTTTTGACAAAAAGTAACAAAAGTCTTCCAAATCTTCTATGTTTATTTTGGTATCTGTTTCCATCTCGTTTTCTAGATTTTCAAACTAAGAAACATTTGAAAATCTCTCGAAAACTTCGCTGACAGATACTCAAAATGCACATAAATGAAGAAGCATTTGATACCTGATAACTGATTATTTTTCCATGAATCTGCTCCAGATATTCTTCATCATCTCGGGACTTATCATATTCCTCGTAGCACTCGATATTGCCAAGAAGGAACGATTTAATGCGCTCCATTTTCTCGTATTCCTTGGTGTAGGATCGGGGCTCTTGGTGTTCACCGTGTTTCCGAATTCGCTGAATCTATTGGGACAACTTTTTGGACTCCAGAGAGGAGCGGATCTCCTAGTATATATGAGTATTATTTTCTTGTTTTACTTTGTCCTCCTCCTCCTGCGCAAGGTAGAGAACACTCGAGAAGAGGTCACGAGACTGATCCGTGAGATCGCCATACAAAATGCAAAAAAATAAAATCATCTTCCTCATCAGGGCGTATAACGAAGCCACTCGAATCCGTGAAGTGATCGAGGGGATTTACGCTGCTGGATATACTCAGGTGCTCGTCGTCGATGATGGATCTACGGATAAGACAGATGTGTTGCTCGCTGACTGGATCGAGACAAGTCGCATCCACTACGTCAGGCATATCACCAACCGTGGAGCTGGTGCAGCTCTCGAGACAGGATTCGCCTACATCCGCGAGCATGCTCCAGATAACCACTGGGAATACATCCTCACCTTCGATGCGGATGGACAGATGGATATCGCTGATATGAGCAAGTTCGAGAAGGCTTTTGAAAAAGACACAAGCCTCGATATCGTGATCGGGTCGCGCTTTATCACGAAGACGCATACCAATGTTCCTCCCCTTCGCCGAGCGATCCTGTGGGGTGGTCGGATTTTTACCTCACTTGTCTCAGGGATCCATCTTACCGATGCGCATAACGGCTATCGTATGCTCAGAGTTCCTACTCTGGATCAGATCCAGATCACCATGGATGGCATGGAGTATGCGAGTGAGCTCATCGATCAGATCGCGATACATAAGTTCCACTTCCAAGAAGTCCCAGTCAATATCCACTATGACGAGTATACTCTCAGTAAGTGACAACGCTATGGTGGGCCGTTTCGAGTCGCTTTTCGTATGATATTCAAAAAATTCTTCTAAACTAATATGCAAAAAACCATCATCATCACCGGAGGAGCCGGATTCATCGGTTCCAATTTTCTCTCGAAATATGTCCTCCTGTTTCCTGAGATAGAGTTCGTCAATATCGATATGCTCACATACGCGGGTAATATCGAGAAGATCGATCTCGCAGCACGAAACGCTGCGAACTACCACTTCGCTCAAGTCGATATCCGAGATATCGATGCACTGCGTAGAGTGTATCAGCAATACAATCCCACAGATATTATCCACTTCGCTGCGGAGTCACATGTGGATAATAGTATCAAAAATCCAAAGTTATTCACAGAAACGAATATACTTGGTACACAGAATTTACTTGATTTGCATCGAGAGTTCTCTATGAACCGATTTCATCATATTTCGACTGATGAGGTCTATGGCGATTTACCAGATTGAGGATTTTTTACAGAAGCCACTCCGATCAATCCGAGTAGTCCCTACAGTGCATCAAAGGCTGGTTCTGATATGATAGTAAAGGCATATGGGCGTACCTTCTGAGTCGATTATGTCATCACTCGTTGTAGTAACAACTATGGGCCACATCAAGATAATGAGAAGCTCATTCCTCATTTTTTCGAACTGTTAAAAAATGATCAAAAAGTGACAGTCTACGGTGATGGATCCAATATTCGAGATTGGCTCTACGTCGAGGATCACTGTGATGCGATCTGGGAGGTATTCACTCGAGCTATATCGAAGTCTATCTATAATATCGGTGGAAATAATGAATACACCAATCTTCAAATTACGCAGATGATTCTTTCCGAGATGGAGAAAGATGATTCGTATATTGCATTTATCGAAGATAGAAAATGACATGATGTACGGTATGCCATCGATGCGAGCAAACTCCAATTAGATCTATGATGGTATCCAAAAATTCGATTCGAAGAGGGAATCATAAAAACACTCAATCACTATAAAAATAACTAAAAATTATGAGCAAGCTCTATTTTGTCAATCCATTTGAACTATGAAATGAATAATCCTCGCAGGATGATCCGGCACTCGCCTCTATCCGATCACGATGGCCATCTCGAAACAGCTCATGCCGATCTACGACAAACCGATGATCTACTATCCACTCACGACGCTCATGCTCGCGGGGATACGAGAGATCCTCATCATCACGACGCCTGAGGATCAGTCAGGATTCATCCGTCTCCTCGGAGATGGTGGGCAGTTCGGCATATCACTCACATACGCAGTACAACCGAGTCCTGACGGTCTTGCTCAGGCTTTTATCATCGGAGAAGAGTTCATCGGTTCTGACGATGTCTGTCTGATCCTCGGAGACAATCTATTCTATGGATCAGGATTCTCGCATCTGTTGCAAGAGTGCGTCCGCATCGTACGACAGGAGAGTAAGTCTGTCGTCTTCGGCTATGAGGTCGCAGATCCAGAGCGCTATGGTGTCGTGGAGTTCGACCGTGAGCACAACGCCCTCTCTATCGAGGAGAAGCCACAACATCCGAAGTCCAACTTTGCTGTTGTAGGACTCTATTTCTATACCAATAGTGTCATCGAGATCGCGAAGTCTATAGTGCCCAGTGAGAGGGGAGAACTCGAGATCACCTCGGTGAACTCTGCCTACCTGGATCGTGGAGAGCTCAAGGTGGAACTCATGAATCGTGGATATGCCTGGCTCGATACAGGGACGCACGAGAGCATGATGGACGCTGCGAACTATGTCCAGATTATCCAGAAGCGTCAGTGAGTCCAGGTGGGCTCTCCTGAGGAAGTCGCATATCGTATGGGCTGGATCAACCAGGATCAGATCCGACTCCTCGCCAAACCTATGATGAAAAATGGATACGGGCAGTACTTACTAAAACTATAAAAAGTAAAGTATGACTATACAAAACTGGCTTGATACATTTTTTGCTGCGTGGATAGAACACGATATAGATACGGTATTATCTTTATTCACAGATACGGTAGAGTATTGGGAGACCCCATTCTTACGGATTGCGAGTATATATGACTTACGAGACGAGTGGCAATACATATTAACTCAGTCAGATATCACGATATGACACACTTTATTTGCTATCCAGGATAATAAGTATACCGTACATTGGCATCTGGAATATATGGCTCCATCCAGTCAGAAAAAGGAGTTCTCATGAATCTATCTCATAGAGCTCGATGAAGCTTGAAAATGTTTCTATTTCTTCCAATGTTGAGAACAAAAACTATAACTATATGTCCTTCACCAAAATCCCAACTTCCCTCACTGACTGCTATATCATCGAACCTCAGGTTTTCTGAGATTCGAGAGGATTTTTTATGGAGACCTATTCTGAGGCTGAGTTTGCAAAAATAGGAATCGAAACAAGATTCGTCCAGGATAATCACTCAAAAAGCAAAAAATGAGTCCTGCGTGGGCTCCACTTCCAAACCCGCAAACCCCAAGCAAAGCTCGTCCGAGTGACTGCAGGAAGTGTCTATGATGTAGTGGTGGATTTACGTGTGGATTCTCCAACTTTCGGTAAGTGGGAAGGATTCCATCTTTCCGCTGAAAATAAAAAAATGCTGTTTGTGCCCCGAGGGTTTGCTCATGGATTCCTCACACTCGAGGACGATACGGAGTTCCTCTACAAGTGTGACGATGTGTATGATCCTGGATATGAGGGAGGAGTCTCATGGGATGATGCGACACTGCAGATAGATTGGTCACAGTATTTCGATGAGTATGACTTCACGACACTGGAGGTGAGTGCCAAGGATCGTGAGAATCCAACTTTCCAAGATTATCTCGACGCTCCAATATTTTAAACTATGAAAAAAAAAATTCTTGTTACATGATGACGAGGCATGCTTGCCTATGACTTCTTTCGCACACAAAAAGAAAAATATGAGATTATTCTCGTAGATAGGGAAGAGTGTGATATCACTTCTTTCCAGTCCATCATGCAGTGTATCGCTCTCCATACTCCAGATATCCTCCTGAACTGTGCAGCCTATACGGCGGTCGACGATGCTGAGGATATCGGTATGAAGATGTGTTTTGACGTGAATACTCTGGGAACTTTGAATCTCGCAAAAGCGACTTCTGTGTTCTGAGTCGAGTTCATCACGATCTCCACGGACTATGTATTCGATGGCAAAAAAGAAACAGGATACCTCCCGAATGACGAGTGCAATCCGATCGGAGTCTATGGTATGAGTAAGTATCTCGGAGAAAAACTTGCAATAGATGAGAATCCTCGGACGATGATCGTGAGGACGAGTTGGCTCTATGGCGGGGAAGTCTGAATGTTCAAAAACTTTGTGAATACAATGCTCCGACTCTCAGAAACTCGTAGTGAACTCAAAGTCGTGAATGATCAACATGGCATCCCGACATCTTGTGTGGATCTCTCATTTGCGATATCTGAGCTGATTGATAGGATTGATGATCTACTCGATGAAGGGGATCGTATTTTTCATTTTTCTAGCTCCATAGTTTCTGATCTATCAAACCATCAAACCATCAAACCATCAAACCACATTGTTTCCTGGGCAGGCTTAGCTCGTGAGATTTTCAGTATTTCGGGGAAAGATACTCAAGTTATCAACTGTTCATCGAGTGAATATCCAACGAAAGCAAAAAGACCACAGTGGAGTATTCTCAAAAATGATTCAGATATACTACTTCCTGATTGGAAAATCGGATTGGCAAGGTATCTGGGGAAATAGATTTGGGAAAAGTACCAATTTCTATAAAATGCGAACTATATATTCTATCCTAATCTAATATGTCACAGACTCAGAATAAAAAAGCACTCATCACCGGTATCACATGACAAGACTGAGCCTATCTCGCAGAGCTCCTCCTCTCAAAATGATACGAAGTTCACGGAGTAAGACGGAGATCGTCCCTTTTTAATACGGCTCGCATCGACCATATATTCCGTGATCCGCATAACGACCATCATGCACTCAAGCTCCACTATGGAGATATGACAGATAGTGCGAATCTCATCAAGCTCGTGGCAGATATACAGCCCGATGAGATCTACAATCTCGCAGCTCAGTCTCATGTGAAGGTAAGTTTCGATATGCCAGAATATACTGCGAATACTGATGGTATCGGTACACTCCGTCTCCTGGAGGCGATTCGAATCAATTGACTCGAGAAAAAAACAAGATTTTATCAAGCCTCTACTTCCGAGATGTTTGGTGGAGTCTGATTCAATATGCCTGAGGCAGGATATATTGAAGAGTCTCCGTTTTATCCTCGCAGTCCGTATGGAGCCGCGAAGATGTACGCCTACTGGATCACGATCAACTATCGTGAGAGCTATGGGATGTTTGCCTGCAATGGGATACTATTCAACCATGAGTCACCGATCCGTGGAGAGACATTCGTCACTCGCAAGATCACTCGTGCTGTAGCTCGTATCCATCTCGGACTTGAGAAGATGCTCTATATCGGGAATATGGATGCAAAAAGAGACTGGGGACATGCGAAGGACTATGTTCGTGGTATGTGGCTCATGCTCCAACAAGATACTCCAGAGGATTTTGTCCTCGCAACTGGTGAGACATATAGTGTTCGACAATTCATCGAGTGGGCGTTCGCTGAGGTGGGTATAGATATCGAGTGGAGAGGAGTAGGTGTCGATGAGAAGTGATACAATAGAGAAACAAACGAGTGTATCGTATGTGTTGATCCTGTCTACTTCCGTCCAACTGAGGTAGATCTCCTCCTTGGGAATCCAGCGAAGGCTGAAAAACAGCTCTGATGGACTCGAGAATACTCTATCGCTAGTATGGTGGGTGAGATGGTAAGTTCAGATATAGAGGTATTCCGCAAAGAAGAAATTCTCAAAAAACATGGATATGAGATCCTCGCACAGTATGATTAGATAGATGTTCTGATATTTTCATAAGCACTTATAGTATGCTCACTACTTTCTATCTCGTACGACATCGAGAATCCAAGAAGAATATACTTTGAATCCATCACTCAGTATGAGTAGAAAAATATGGATTAACAGAAAATGGTAAACAAAAAGCAGAGAATCTCATAGTGTCTTTCGGATGAAAAACTATAGATCTCATATATTGTTCACCATATCGACGCTGTATAGAGACAGTGACTCCCCTGGCAATCTCACGAGACCTAGATATCATATATGATCATAGAGTGACTGAGATAGACGTCTGAGATCTCGATGGTGTGCCTGTTGGTGCTACATGGCCTACTGATAGACAACTTACATCTGTACCTATTGGTACGACAGGTGAATCTCTTCTCTCATGCCGAGATCGTATCTGGGATTTTCTGGATGGTATGCGAACCCACAATCAAGGCAAATCTATACTCATATGTTCTCATGGAGAACCGCTTGTTTTTGCAAAACAATATTTTCTTGGATTCGACTACAATGACGGTCCCCTGAGAGATGCACAATATCCAGCCAAAGATGGATATGATGAGTGTGTCATAGATGAGACAGGAAAGCTGATATCGCATATGTCGTTCGGATCTGCACAGATATAAGTATTAGAAACATAAATTTATATTTGACAAATACAGAGAAAAAAGTATCATATACATAATAGTAATATCCCCTGTAGCTATGGACAAAGAAAACTATATTGAGAAAGATCCTCATATACAGGCTGCAAAATTATATAGCAGTTTCAGCTACATAGATCCAAATATGCTTCAGCATTCTGGAAATGTTATGATCTCTTTGCCAAAGTCGTCGTATCAATCTTACGGACACGATCATTATACGGAATTTCGAATAGCGTTAATAAGTCTATATTCAGATGAACATTGTGAATATGGTCTAGAATATCATCTCAATGAATGTCTGAAATATATTCACCCAGATGAGAAACAAATTTTTATGAGCATATACCGTACAGGCAATCCAATCTGGGCAGCAAAAATGTATAAGCTATGACATACAGTGTGATCAGAAATAAAACGAATACTGTTTTAATCTCTCTAATAATATTTCTTAAATATGGAACTCAATACCTCTCTCGATACTGTACTCGAACAATCAAAATATCAGGACTTTGTTGCCTTTACAAGTACCCTCTATAATGATGACGCAGAGTGAAGAGTCCGCAGTGAGGCATGTTTCGAGATGCTCGATAATGCTCGGAAACTTGGGATCCGAGTAGTAGTTGGGGATGCTGGATCGGGTTCCAAGTTTCTTAAAAGACTCAAAGACCCATCAAACTATCCGAATGTGACTCTGGTCCACTCTGGAAAAGGCTGAAAAAATAAGGATCTCAGCATGGCTGGAGAACGGCGATTCACTGGAAAGATTGCCATGGAGCAATATAAGGATGCATCATACTTTCTCTGGCTCGAACCTGAGAAGGCAGATCTCATGAAGTGAGAGAGTATCGATGCGATACTCGAGCCGATGCTGTCATGAAGTGCAGATGTCGTGGTACCGTCACGTATATCCAAGGAAACACTTCCATCACAACAGAGAGATGCAGAGAACCGAGCTAATAAGAGGACCATGGATATCTTCGATCACTCAGGAAAGATGAGATCTACGATAACATTCAGAGATGCACAGCGGACAGCATATCATGGAGATGCATATAGTATGGCGATGGATAAGTGAGTGTATTCTGATGATTCTGAGTATGATCTCTGGTTTGGGCCTAAGGCATTCACACAAAATGCTATGGAAAGATATTTCCTCTCATACACAGGAAAGAAGTGGGACGGGAATATCAATCCCGCCCTTACAGCCCTCTTGGATAAGCGAAATGTAGTTGACGTTCCTGTGGATTTCACTTATCCGCCAGATCAGAGATCTCTCGAAGAAGATCCTGAACAAGCTGCAAAATATAAACAAAAGAGAAGGAGTCAGTATCGATATATCCTCAGAACAATCCGTGATATGGTGAGAGATCGATTAGCGGAGTGAACCAGATAGTACAAGCACTTCCACAATAAAAAACTTTTCCGTGACAAGGAGAGTTTTTTTTATATACTCTCGGTATTATTTTTCTTCTTTATCTATGGCGATCAAGCTTATTAAGTCGGCATTTTATCACGAGATGGAGACACGAGCCAAGCTCTGTGACTTCCTCTCTCGTCCTGAGCAACTCAGTATTGGGAGATATTGCCGAGAGTTCGAGGACAAGTTTGCCAGCTGGCAGGGGCGTGAGTATTGTGTATTCGTGAACTCTGGGAGCTCAGCCAATCTCATACTGCTACAGTCATTGCTGAATACGGGTCGCCTCCAGAAGGGTGATGCGGTAGGATTCTCCTCGCTTACTTGGGCGACGAATCCGATGCCACTTATGCAACTCGGATATACTCCAGTACCTATCGATATCGAGCTCGATACATTGAATGTATCTCTGGAGAGTTTCCAACGTTCGATCGAAGGGAAGGAGATCAAAGCACTTTTTATCACCAATGTACTCGGCTTCTGTGATGATATCGATGCTATTGCGGAGTACTGTGAGTCAGAGAATATTCTCCTTATCGAGGATAACTGTGAATCTATGGGGACCGTATATAAGGGAAAGAAACTCGGCAACTATGGACTTGCTTCAACATTCTCCACATACATCGGACATCATATGTCGACGATCGAGGGCGGTATGGTCTGTACAGATGATCGAGATCTCTATATCAATCTCGTGATGACTCGTGCACATGGGTGGGATCGCAATCTGCCTACAGATATCCAAGAAGAGATCAGGGCAAAGTTTGGAGTCGGAGGGTTCTATGCGAAGTATGCATTCTATACGCTTGGCTATAATGTCAGACCCAATGAGATCAATGGATTCATCGGATCGGATCAGATGCAGTATCTCGACGAGATCGTAGCAAAAAGAGAAGCCAATTTCAGACGATTTGTCGAGAAAGTAAATAGCAATCCTGACTTTTATCCGATACAGTATGATCATATAGAAACAGTCTCGAATTTTGCAATTCCTGTAGTCTGCAAGACTCTCGAAATCCTCGAGAAATATAAGATACGATTTGAGACTGAAGATGTGGAGATACGCCCTATTATATCAGGAGATATCACCGAACATATCTTCTGGAAAGAGGCATATGGATCTCTCGATCGTGAGACAACTGCTCAGCTCGTTCACCGTCAAGGATTCTACTTCGGCAATAGTCCAGAGTATACAGAGGCAGAGATGGAGATACTCCTCAACCTGATATCTGCACAATAATTATGGAAAAAACCTCAAAAATATACATCGCATGACATAATGGACTTGTCTGAACTGCGATCATACGGAGACTGACGCAACAGTGATATACGAACCTCCTCATGCGTTCGAGATCCGAACTCGATCTCCTTGATGGACGGAGTGTACGTGCCTTCTTTGAAGCAGAGAAACCAGAGTATGTTATATTGACCGCCGCCAAGGTATGATGAGCATGAGTCAATGCAGCATTCCCATTCGAGATGCTGTATGAGAATATGCAGATTCAGAATAATGTGATAGGAGCTGCGTTTTACTATGATGTCAAGAAACTCATATTCATAGCGAGTAGTACTATATATCCATCGGCATGTCATCAGCCTATTGGAGAGTGAGAGCTTTTATGATGACCTCTCGATCCTCTCCATGAATCCTACGGACTCGCGAAGATCTCAGGACTCAAGCTCTGTGAGAAGATCCGAAAACAGACATGACGAGAGTTCATTACACTGGCTCCTACGAATATCTATGGTGTATGAGATCACTTCGAGGAGACGAGGGCCCACGTGATCTGAGCACTGATGACTCGGTTTCATCATGCGAAGATATCAGGACTTAGAGAGGTATCTGTATGGTGAACTGGTGCTGCTCTTAGGGAATTCCTCTATGTCGATGACTTGGCTCTTGCTATACAGTTCTTCCTGGAACATACGGTCGATGCAGATGTGATCAATATAGGAACTGATCAAGAGGTATCTATACGAGATCTTGCAGATACGGTGAGTGAGATCGTATGATATACAGGAGCCATAGTCTTTGATACAACCAAGCCTGAGTGAAGGCTCCGTCGTAAGCTTGATACTACACTTGCTGATTCACTCTGATGGAAGGCGTCCATCTCCTTTGTAGATTGACTCAGTCAGACCTATCAGTATTTTCTCTCAATCCAATAACTCCTCTCTATGTCCAAAAAACCACTCCTCTCGATATGTATACCTACATATAACAGAGAAAAATACCTCAAAAGACTCCTCGATAGTATCGTAAATCAGGCAGAATTCACTGACGCTGACGATGTCGAGATCGTTATCGATGATGGTCCAAGCAAGGATAATACAGAATCCCTGGTCCAAGAATATCAAGCAAGATTCTGAGAAAAGATTCGCTATTATCGCAATCCTGTCGCTATAGGTATGTGTCCAGCTTTTCTGGAAGCGATAGAGTTGTCTGGAGGGGAGTATACCTGGCTTTTTGGAAGCGATGACTTCATGTCACATGAGGCCCTCTCGGCCACCCTTGCTGCGATACGCACACATAGACCTGCGGTGATACTCTCAGATAGATATGTCTTTACTGATGTACAAGAAACAACACTTGATATCCATACAAAGAAAGAGGACATCTTGCTTGATGGTCCAGATGCATTTTTCCGACATCTTGGAGATGATAACAAGGAGAATGGGCGGATGAATGGTAATTTTTTTACATTTATCTCTATATTCTGTATCCGCCAAGATCTCTACCTCCAAAATAAGGCAGAGTTCCTCGAGAAGTACGGTGCTACATATACGCGCTTACAGAATAATTATTTTAACTTTGCACTTATTCCGTTCTATAACCTGCATGCAGAGAAGATCGTTATAGTGAAGAATAAAATATTAGTGTTCTGCCAATGAGGAAATCATGGATGGACATTTAGCTCTCTCGTTATTGTAAAAGATCTCTATTTTATAATAAAAGTTCTGCGCAATAGATATAATATACCATTAAAATGCAATCTATTTTTTAATCACATGCTCTTGGGCTGGTATGCTGCCTCTATGAGCTGAGTCATCAAAAAAAATACTATACTCAAGAAAATCCATAAGCCACTTGCTTGGATCATGAAACCTTTTATATAGATAGGATTCTACCGAAAAGAAGTAGTTATTGTGTCCCATTCTTATTATTCATTACAGCAAGATTGCACTTCGTATTCTTTATCATATGTGATCATGAATATTCTTAAATTCTTCTGATAAGAAACTCAACTTGAATTGGATAGAAATCTACTTATACTAATTCATAACTTCTCTAGAGATGATAAAATATACTTTCATGTAGTATTTTTTTATATTAGATCATTTCAATTTAATCTAGTCAAGATTCTAACTTATCAAAACTTACAGTATGAAAAAAACCTACATTATTAAATACTTTGACCTCCTTCTGCGGCCATTTATAGGGACAGGTATTGGTAATTACTTTCCCTTTAGACAATGTATATCCCTGTACTCAAAAATATCAAAAGGTAATCATGTATTCTCTATCAAAGAAACAGTATATGGCTTCTCTATGGAATTAGAGGCAGGTAAGTTGGTAGACGAGGTAATTATTAAAACGGGTATTTGGGAAAAATGAGTGTCAGAAATCATTAGAAAATATGTAAATATTGGTGATACTTTCATTGATATATGAGCGAATATTGGATATGACTCACTTTTGGCCTCAACAATTGTTGGCGCTGAATGAGATGTTTTTTCATTTGAGCCATCAACCAAGAACTTTGATAGATTACAAAGAAACATTATACTCAATAACTTTGTGAATATAAAGGCTTTCCAAATATGAATCGGTGACAAAAAAGAGACTCTTACTATTCACTACAATGATTTTAATCCAGGCGAATCCTCCTTAGTCCCATGATTCGGAAGTACTTCTATTCCAGATGAATCGGTGAATATTAATGCACTTGATAACCTCATTCAGAATCAGAAAGTTAATTTTATTAAGATGGATATAGAATGATTTGAACCAAAAGCCTTTGCATGAATGAAGTGAATTCTCCAAGAAAATAAAGAATTAAAAATAATTTTTGAATTTAGCCCCTTTTTATATAACGAAGAAAAGGAAATGCGAGAAAAAATAGCTATCGATCTCTTGGTAAACCTTCGTAACTTATGATTCAAATTATATCATATAGGCAATCATGAGAATGATCTGCAAATTCAAGAAATATTTTCTTTTGAAGAATATTGTAAGCCTTTTTTTGAGTGAATTATCAAACAGTCAGATATATTTTGTATGAAAGTATCATCGTAAGAACTTTCTCTAGTTTTTTTAAAGAATATGAATCCAAAAATCATTGCACATTATCTTCCGCAGTTCCATGATGTAACAGAAAATAACGCATGGTGGTGAGAGGGATTTACAGAATGGACGAATGTAGCGAAAGCAAAACCTCTATATCCGAATCATCAACAACCACGTATCCCGTTAGAAGATCAATATTACAATATACTAGATATAGATACTCGCAAATGGCAGGCAGATATTGCTAAAAAATACTGAGTAGATGGTTTTTGTTATTACCATTATTGGTTTAAGGGCGGGAAACTCCTGCTGGAAAAACCGATGGAACTTCTCCTCAGGGATGGTGAACCCAATATTCCATTTTGCCTATCATGGGGCAATGGAAACTGGGCTCGTACATGGGAAGGACAATCAGAAAAGATACTCATGTTGCAAGAGTACGGTGATGAGGAAGATTGGAAGAACCATTTCGCATATTTACTTCCTTTCTTTCAGTCAGATCTCTATATCAAGAAGGATGGAAAACCAGTATTTTTGATCCATTTTTCTAAGCATATGGGAAATGTTATAGATCCAATGTTGGAGAAATGGGACGAATGGGCAGAGGAGCATGATATTCCAGGTATATACATTATTGAGAGTATTAGCTCTTCTCAGAATCGACCGTATGCAACATCGAGCTCAGCCATAGTAGAATTTGAACCCCTTCATTCAGTCAGGAACTGATTTACGATGAGCATCATGCCTATGATACTGAAACACCTCTGTAATCGTATATGGAAGAGGATTTTTCATGAGTGACTCTTCATCAATACTGTTCCATATTCAGCCGTTTGGAATATTTTACTAAACAAGAAACCAAAACAGAATCCACTTTATAAAAATAAAGATGTCATCTATGGTGGATTTGTATCTTGGGATAATTCTCCTAGAAAAGGAAAGGAGAGCCTGATCATAACAGGAAGTAGTCCGTGAGCCTTCCAAGAGTATTTCTCACAACATTATAAGAATGCGAAAAAAGAGAATGCTGATTTTATTTTTCTTAATGCATGGAATGAATGGGCTGAATGAGCATACCTTGAACCAGATAAGGATAATGGGTATGGTTATCTCGAGGCAATACAATCCATAAAAAAAGAACATGCCTAAAGTATCCATCATCACCACTACCTATCAGCATGAGAGATTCATCGCTGAGACAATAGAGTCTATATTGACTCAGTCTTTTGTAGACTGGGAACTCCTCATAGGCGATGATTCTCCGGGTGATGCTAATTGGGCGATCATCGAACAATATGTCCAAAAATATCCAACCAAGGTACGAGCATGGCATCATTCTCCCAACAAGGGAATTGTTGATAATATGAACTTTCTACTCAGCCAGATGAGCTCAAATTCTCAGTATGTTGCATTCCTTGAGGGAGATGATCTCTATACTCCTGATTATCTCGAGAGAAAGCTAAAATTGTGGGAAAAATACCCCGATCTAGGACTCGTCTACAATGAGTTATCGACTATCGATGAGCAGAGCAACATCCTGGAGAGGTACTTCCTCTGACCGAGGACACGCAAGTGGTATAAAAATGAAACAGATACAATCTGAAACTTTTTAACGAGTGACATGGTGTGTTTTTCTTACAGCACACTTATGGTGAAGCGATATGATGGTATGAAGGTGAGTGATCTCTGATTCCCTGGGCTCATGTGATCGGAATCAGATTTCTGGCTACAGATAGCGAGCAGATCCAATATATATGGCATCGCAGAACCGCTAACTCTCTATCGCAAGCATCAGAACAATACCAGCAAAAGTCTTGATGCTTCCATTTCTCATTTTGAATACATGATTACACAGTATTCCTCTGACGGATATATCAACAAAAAGGAATATGCAAAAATGCAGATCCTTATATTGATGATGAAATCTTTCGGTTTCCTGCAACATAAAGAATATAGTACTATGTTCCATGTTTGTCTCGCATGTTTTCAGATCTCTCTCGTAGATACGATCATTATCGGAGCCCAGAGTCTCTATTATCGGTTAATAAAGCCGTATGTATTCTCTCTCTTGTATAAATAATTATGAAAAAAATACGCATACTCAACTTCAATCATCTCGGATGAAAAACATGATCTGCACGTCTTATAGATACACTTATGTCATGACTGCCGGCTGATCGATTTGATTTTCATAATCTTGTTGGATATGGATTCTTACCACAATCCAATACTACAAGTCTCTATCGAACGTATCCGAACTGGTTCTATCGCAATATTCGTTACAAAGTCGCTGTATGATGTAATTTTTTCTTTGATTGGATGACGCCAGGCTCTATAGATATGTCCTATTTACGGACTTCCGAACCGTATATAGAAGCAGATATCATCCATCTCCACTGTGTTCAGTGATGATACTTTGACTGGGATATCTTACCAGAGATATCAAAAGAAAAGAAAATAATAATGACCCTGCATGATGATTGGATTATCAGTGGTAATGATTCTGAGAATTTATTCCATCCATATAAAACTCATGCACAGTACTTGAAAAGAAAAGCAATCTTCGAGAAATGTAATATAACATATATCTGAGTATCTGATTGGGTTACTCTCAAGGTAGGACGGGATCCGATCATAGGTAATAACACTATCAAGACCATCTATAACTGAATCGATGCCACTGTATTCTTCCCACAAGATAAGATTCTATGCAGAGAACAGCTATGATTCCCTATAGATAAGAAAATCATCATCTCTATTGCGGGAAGTGGGGGAAAATCCAATGCAAAATGACTCCAATATGTAAACCGGATTATCAAAAAATACAGAGATAACCCTGATTATCTATTCATCACTTTATGAAACTACAAAGATAAAAGTATAGCGGGGAATCTTATAGAGATGTGATATCTGCCTCGAGAAATGGTGGCAAAGTATTTGAATGCGGCTGATATATTCCTCTATCCTACGTTGATGGACTCTTTTGGTTTGATTATTGCCGAGAGTCTAGCATGCGGATGCCCTGTAGTAACCTTCCAGACGTGAGGAAGTGCTGAGATAGTGACGCACTATGCTAATGGATATGTAGCAAAACATAAGGATTATGATGATCTATTCGCTTGATTCAACTGGTGTATCCAGATGGACAGAGGACATGAGATAACCCTTGATAAAAAATTCCATAAAGAGAATATGGTACAGCAATATTCACAGGAATATATAGATATGCTAGAAGACTAGATTAACCTTCTATGTAGCGACTCCACCACTCTCCTCCCTTCATTTTCTCTATCTTTTTCCCTAGCATCCGAAACGGGACTCGCTCGATCGGATTGATCCAGTCTCTGAGTAAGAGAAAATTGAGAATCGGGTACCAGAATTTTCTCTGTATCTCCCAGAGAAGAGTGAAGGTTGCATAGAGGGGTGGATGGAGAGCATAGACTCTTTTTATATTCGTCATATTCAGCTGGTGCCAGCGATAGCTATAGTTTCCGCTTGTCTTTTTGATGAGATGGAGAGTGAGCGATTCGGCGAGATTGGCGATCTTTTTTTCTCCGTGACAGAGATTATTTTTCAGACTCCATGCGTCACACATATACTCAGTTCCACTCGTGTCATATCTGAATTCTCCATCATAGCGAAATAGGAGCGACGGATGGATCGTATAGTAGTTATCTTGCCCGAGGTAGTATTCGAAGTATTTCTCGTCGGCCTCATAGTACATCACTGTTTTTGTCCCACAACCGATATATTTCGGATTATTTTCGAGAAACGCAATCTGTTTTTCGAGCTTCTCTGGATGCCAGATATCATCGTGATCCTGGATTGCGATATACTCTCATTGGGCTTTTTCTAATAGGATATTGAGCCCGTTATATGGGCCGATATTTTTATCGCTTTTTATGAGCTTTATAGTTTTTGGTTTTTGGTTTTTGGTTTTTGGTACCGTTAGCGTGTATTCGTCTCATCTTTGGTTTTCTATCAAACCATCAAACCATCAAACCATCAAACTACAAATATCTTCACTCGAATTATTATCCAATATGAGGATCTCTGTATTCTCATAGGTCTGATCGAGGCATGATCGTATCGTATTCCTGAGATATGCCCCAGGATTATATGCGACGATGAGTATGGAGATGAGTGCTTTAGTTTGCATGAGTTTCTATATAGTTTCTGATACTTTCCTGGAATCTCTCCTTCGAGTATTTTTTTGCATGTTCTCGGATCTTCTCTCGATCCCACTCCATTGTTTCGAATTTTTCTATTGCTAGATTCAGAGCCTCTGGACTCTGTGGAGTGAAAAATAACCCAGTCACGCCATCCACAACCGTCTCGAGTGCACCTCACTCGCCGTAGGCTATCACCGGAGTTCCCATGGCCATCGCTTCGATCGGCACAAGGCCGAAGTCCTCGAGTGGAGGAAAAAGAAAAGCCCGAGCACCTGCCATGAGTACATCCTTCTCCTCGGTCGATACACGGAATCGCCATTCGATATTGGGTTTTGATCGAGCTCGCAATTCTCGGAATAGGGGAGTATCTGTGGCGGTACAGAGTATGAGTCGTTTGCTATTCTCGTTGAACGCATCGACCAAGAGGTCGAATCGCTTGTACGGGATGCAGCGGCCCAATCATAGGTAATATTCTTCTTTTTTTGTCATTCCGACGCTAGGAGGAATCTGCTCTGATTTTCCAGGCAGATCCTTCGTTCCTCAGGATGACAAAAGAGGCAGGTTGACTCAAGGGTAGATAACAGTTGAATCTCTATCATAGTACTTCTGGATTCTCTCAGCAGTATTTCGGGAGTTCGCGATGAAAAAATCCACCCGCTGAGCCGCTGCATAGTCCAACCTGCGTAACCAACCGATCAATCTATCGAGGACGAATCTGGCAAGAGGATTCAAAAAGCCGAATTCCATCATGTTACGATATTCCTCGTAGTGACTCCAATAGTAGCGAGTGGGAGTATGGCAGTAGCAGAAGTGTTTTGTATCCTTACCTCGTTTTGTATATCCAACATTCTTCGCCTCTGCACTACTCGATGAGATGATGATATCATATTCTGACATGTCAAAACTCCTGAAAGCCCACGGCCGCAATATCCCTGCAAGCTTGTGTCGTCGATTCAAAAATGGAACCCGCTGGAGCCAACTCGTGTAGACTCGCTGTCACTCCAGCATCGGGTGATCCATGTAGCAGACGCTCGTATAGATATCCGCATCAGGAAAAGCCTCCAGAAGGTGCGAGATCACGAGCTCAGCTCAACCGAAGTCGATGAGCCAGTCACAGATGATGGCGGTTTTTTGAGAGTTCATGAAGTATTAAAATAGTTTCTTTATTCCAGTTGAATAGGGGGATATCAGTTCCATTACAATACTAGGTACTAATCATAGTAATATTCCTAGTACTCATCAGAAATAGTAGCCCAGCATAGGTCATCCAAAAAATAATATCCAATAAAATATCTTACTGAGAATGTTTTTAAATCTGAAGTCTCTTAACTTTCCATTTTTTTTTACTTCAGCTAATGAATATTCTTTCTCTGTTAGCCACTCTGGATCTTTTGATGGCGATCAGCTCCAATAGGCAAAATCATGAAATATTTTTGCGGTATGAAAAATTCCATATCCATTTATCTTTATAGTTGTTTCAATATTCTTATACCATCTATGGCGTATTCTAATTGTTAAGTGGGCACCCTCAAAATCACTACTAATACTGCTTATAATTTCCCCATTTTCATTAGCATAATCACTATATTCAAATATCTTCCCATTATGTTCAGCGCATAAGTAGACTAAAGATCAGCCTTTTCAGTCCTCCCGCACATCCCTGTAGGATTGCAGTAATCAGTTAATAAAGATAGGTAATTGCATATATTTTAAATTCTATTGTTTTCTCATCTTTTTTCAATATTCTTTTCGCATGACTGACAAAAAACCCAAGATCGCCATCCTCCATGATGCCTTCCTCTATCGTGGTGGCGGAGAGCGACTCATATCTCTGATGGCGCAGGCGATAGGCGCAGACCTGATCTCTGGGTTCTTTTCAGATGGGAGTTTTGATCCTCGAGAGCTTGGATATACAGGGAATATGATCGCACTCGGGCAGCCTGTATTTGCCAAGGGACTCAGGCATGAGGTGCTCAGATACCGATTCGTCCATCAGACTGCGTTCCTGAAGGAGTACGATATTGTGATATTTTCAGGCAATTGTCTCGAAGCCGTCAGCAACTGTCGAGCAGATGCTCAGAAAATATACTACTGTCATACACCTCCACGCTATATATTCGACCTGCGTGATGACTATCTGAAGCGGATCCCGACATGGCTCCATCCTCTCGCGAATCTCATCCTCAACCGCAAATCCAGAAAATACATCGATCTCCTTGCTCGTATGGATACGATCATCACGAACTCACAGAATGTGTATGATAGGCTGCTTGCGTATTGTGGGTATGAGAGCGAGATCATCTATCCGCCGACGGATACGAAGAAATTCAGACCACTACCTCATCCCCTGACCCCTTCTCCTTCAGAGAAGGGGGATGGTACTATAAATCCCTCTCCTTTAGGAGAGGGTAGAGGTGAGGCTGGTTCCTACTATCTCTCCTTTGCCCGCCTCTCACCGCCCAAGCGAGTCGATCTCATCGTAGATACTTTCCTCGATATGCCAGATCAGCATCTCGTATTCTGCTATGGTCGCAACGATCCGATGAAGAATGAGATCCTTGCAAAGATCCAAGGAAAGACGAACTTCACCGCACTGGAGTCTCCCGATGACGACAAGTTGATCTCACTGATCCAGTGAGCCACTGCGACGATCTATATCCCGGTGGATGAAGACTTCGGTATGTCACCTGTAGAGTCGATGGCATGTGGAACGCCTGTGATCGGGGTCGATGAGGGCGGACTCAGAGAAACTATTATCCAGTGAGAAACAGGGAAACTTATTCAGATCATGAATCATAAATCATGAATTATAAATTTGAAACAAGTGATACAAAATACCAAAACAGAAGAATGGGAAGCGATGCAAGAGGCATGCGTGGCGCGGGCAGCAGATTTTTCACTTGATTCTTTTGCTAGAAAAATACAATCACTCATATATCCTTAGTTTTCCATGCACTTCCTCTCCCTCGACATCATCAACACTCGGTATCAGGACTTTCTCGGTACTCTTTTTACCCCGACTCGTCCGACACTCATCTTCACGCCCAATCCTGAGATGCTCCTGCGCGCTGCACGAGATACTGAGTTCCTAGCGATACTCTCGCAGGCTGACGTACTGACACCCGATGCCAACGGACTCTATACTGCGAGCCTCATGCAGGAGGGAAGTGGCTTCCTCTCGGCGTGCCTCCAGACTCTGACCATGAAAAAACAACTCCGTGCCAAGTATGGAGAACTCATCACCGGGAGCAATCTGACACGAGATCTCGTGTCGCATGCCATAGAGTCAGGGAAGAAGATCCTCATGATCGATAACTATCGTATCACGGATCCCCAGAATCCCTTTGAGATAGAGAAAAAATCAGTACAATCCCATCTCAGAGAACTCTTTCGAGAGAGATTTCCAAGACTCGATATTGCTGTTTTCTTTGATCAGGAGGAGTCGCCTCAGGAACTCGCAACGTATATCCAGGAACAACATATATCATATGTGTTCTCATGCATCGGTATGAAAGCACAGGAACAGAGGCTGATCGAGATATGGGCTCACCTCCCATCAGACCAGAGAGTCGTGGGACTCGGTGTGGGTTCTTCTTTTGACTATCTGCTCGGACTGCAGAATCGGGCTCCGATTTTTGTTCAAAAATTGGGACTCGAGTGGCTCTATCGTCTCGCGCTCTCGCCTCGTGCACGGTGGCATCGTATCGTCGATGCGTTCTATCGGTTCCCGCAGATGATAAAAAACATTCGATAATTTTTTGCAGTTCCATTTTATCATCTCGTAGAGATCCCTTTCTCTTCCACTTATGAGAAAGAAAGAATCAATATCTCGTAAGATGAGTTTGAAAGGGATTCCTCCGCAAGCTGCGGAATGACAAAAAAACTCATATCTTAATATTTGCTTATGCTCTCACCTCGTCGTCATACTCATACCGTCATGGTCGGACACGTTCCATGCGGTTCTGATCACCCGATCGTCGTCCAGTCTATGACCAATACTCCGACTCGCGATATCGAGGCGACCGTTGCCCAGATCATAGAGCTCGCCGATGCGGGATCTGAGATCGTACGCATCACGATCGATACTGAGGCGGCAGCCCTCGCGACTCCAGAGATCATCAGGAGATTATGAGAAAAAGGGTACAATACACCGATTGTTGGGGATTTTCACTACAATGGGCACATACTCCTCGACAAGTATCCAGAGATGGCACAGGCCATAGCCAAGTACCGAGTCAATCCAGGGAACGTGGGCAAGTGAGATCGTCATGATGATAACTTCCACAAGTTCGTCGAGTGCGCGATCCGCTATAACAAGCCGATCCGTATCGGTGTGAACGGAGGATCACTCGATCAGGAGCTCCTGGATGCCAATATGGACGCCAATGCCAAGACACAGAATCCTCAGTCTGCCGATGCTGTCTATGTCGATACGATGGTCGAGTCAGGTGTCCTCTCGGCTCGACAGGCAGTCGCGTGGGGTCTACGTCCTGATCAGATCATCATATCCGTGAAGATGTCATGACTCCAGTCGATGATCACTGCATACGAGTCGATCGCAGTGCAGTGTCCGTATCCGCTCCACCTCGGACTCACTGAGGCAGGTACAGGAACCAAGGGGATCGTCTCATCTGCAGCAGCACTCTCTATTCTCCTCGAACAGGGGATCGGGGATACGATCCGAGTCTCACTCACACCTGAGCCAGGCGCATCACGATCACTGGAGGTACAGGTCTGTCGAGATATATTGCAGTCGATGGGATTCCGAGCTTTTGCTCCTCAGGTGGTCAGTTGTCCTGGGTGTGGACGGACGAGTTCTGACAAGTTCCAGATCCTCGCGAAGTATGTGAACGAGCGGATCCGAGACAAGATGCCAGAGTGGACAAAAAAATACCACGGATTCGAACATCTCCATATAGCAGTCATGGGCTGTATCGTGAATGGTATCGGTGAGGCGCGCAATGCTGATATCGGGATATTTATTCCGGGAGACGCCGAGGCGCCACAGCTCCAGATCTATGTCGCAGGTGAGCACTATCGCTCACTCGAGTGACGAGATATTATGGCGGTAGGTCGGGAGTTTATGAGCGTGATTGAGGAGTATCTCGATAAGAGGTTCGCATAAAAAGAAAAGCCAAATATATAAACACCATAGATATGACTACAGATTTTGAAAAACTTATCAAAGAAGATATATATCAGGTTTTCTTATTTCATTGTGCCTGTACTGTTCCTCTTTCCTTTGCCTCACACCCATGGTTCGTGATCAATAAAAAAGGTAAAATATCTCGATATGCAGTGAATCATATGAAAGAAGTATGAGAACAGAGCTTTTGATATTTATCGATCAATTTCTTGCCACCATTTGTTGGATTAGAGAAGCTTCCTTTTTGATCGAGATCTTATTTCTCAGCTCATCTGATCGCATCGATCGAGTGAGGCGAAGACTCTCTTGCTCATGAGGTTCTGGACTTGATAGAGAAATCAGTGGAACTGTATCCATTACGACATACCTATAGATTCGTCTGACCCAATAGCAATACCTATGCACAGTGGATACTAGATAACTCTCTCGGATGGAAGGTGAGCCTGCCATGGAATTCTTTTGGCAAGGATTTTGGAAAGTAGGACTATAAAATAAGAAAAAACTCGCATTCAACTGAATACGAGTTTTTTTAATCGTTATTACACCTCTCTCATAAACACCAATCCTTCCAAGCTGAACTTCTTTCCAGCGATCCAGACGGCTGGAACCTTGAAATCATCTTCTCCTTCGAAGAATCCTGAGTTTTCTCGTGAGAGCTCATCTGATATGAGGAGTTTGAGTCTGCGCATGACACCCATCTTCTCCATGACGTCATAGACGCGGTTCACTCCATCCACATAGCGAGTATCGGTCATACGAGCGATCTCTTCGATACGTTCACCCATGACATCGTAGTCACCATCTTCACGCTTTTCGATAATACACTTTTTGCTATCAGGTCTATGAGTTTTGAGGTCGTAGGTAGTTGTTTTCTTCAGATCGTAGATCGTCGGTCCAGTCGTTGGACGTAGCATCCCTTCCTCGTCTTCAGTGATAGCCTCGAGCTCCACTCGTGTATCAGGAATCCGTTCTATCAGGAGATCCTTCAGTTCGTCGATACGGATATAGGCACCTGCAGAGATCGTGAGTGCGATCTTCTTTCCAGTTGCTTTTTCCCAGATTTTTTGCATCTCTTGGAGTTGTTCGCTATCGCAGATATCAGCCTTGGACATGATGATGAGCTCTTCCTTGTTCGCCATGTCAGGATTCCAGTTCTCGAGTTCTCGGCGTATGATCCTGTAGTTCTCGATCATAGCTTCTTCTCCCGCACTCGCATCTAGGAGATGTATGATGATCCGACATCGATCGATATGCTTCAGGAACTGGAATCCGAGACCTTTTCCTTCGCTCGCACCCTCGATGAGTCCAGGGACATCTTCGATTACGAGTGAGCGTCCCTTCCATTCCATGACGCCGAGGTTCGGTGTGATCGTGGTGAAGGCGTAGGCAGCGATTTTTGGTTTTACATTGGTGATCGACTGGATCACGGTCGACTTACCCGCGTTCGGCAGTCCGACGAGTCCGACATCAGCGACGAGCTTGAGTTCCATCTTGACCTCGCGTGTGTCTCCTGTGTCTCATAGCTCCGCAAAATTCGGGGCCTGGCGAGTACTCGAAGGGAAGTGCGCGTTCCCGAATCCTCCACGTCCACCCTCACAGATGATATATTCTTCTCCTGTCTTCGTCAGATCACAGATCACAGATCCATCTTCGATATCCGTCACGATCGTTCCGACTGGCACCTCTATCGTGAGATCTTCTGCGCTCGCACCGTGCATCTCTTGCGTTCCACCCTTGCCTCCTTCTTCGGCTTTGATGATCTTCTGATGGCGGAACTTCCCGAGAGTTGTCTCGTGTGTCGTCGCGCGCAGTATGATATCTCCACCATTCCCACCGTCACCACCATAAGGACCCCCTTTTGGGATATATTTTTCTCGGCGCCATGAGATGACCCCATCGCCTCCTTTACCAGCCTTGAGTGTGAGTTGTACTTCGTCGATGAACATGTTTTAGATCTTAGTATTTAGAGCTTAGAATTATGAATTCCAAAGTGAGGCAACTATAGAGAAAAAAGCGAAAAAAGCAAAAAGAAGGAGAGAAAAACTTGCAAAATAAAATATTTCTATACAATCCGAGTATTCGATTCTAGGTATTCGCCTGGATTCCAAGGTTCTATAATCTAAATTCTACAGTATGGCAAAGGGAAAAGCAACATATCAAGCAGGAAAATCAGAGAGCGGACTCCAAGGGTACGTCTACGCCGTGAACAAAAAGAATCTCCCAGCAGGTGAGAAGCTCAAGCTCCGCAAGTACGACAAGAAGCTCCGCAAGCACGTAGAGTTCACTTTCAAGGACGTGAAGTAATTTTTGATTGTTTCAAAAACTCTCCCGAGCACTCGGGAGAGTTTTTTTGTTCCCGTCATTGCGAGGTCGCGCCCCTTATGGAGTGAAACGGAATATGGAAGTACCCTTGGGGTGAAGCAATCCAGTGTTTCCTTTGCCTTCTGTTCCTTTAGCTTGTCATCTCGTAGAGATCCCTTTCAAAATCATCTTATGAGAATTTGATGAGTTTTTACTCATAAGTACAAGAAAAAGGGATTCCTCCGCAAGCTGCGGAATGACAAAAGGTGGATTTTTACAAGAAAGTATAAAATTCACAAAAAGAAGAAGCAAATGGATACGGTTGAAGAATTCATAAAAAAACTCCTGTAATATGCAGGAGCCTTTCTTTTTGACCAATATCTTCCTATGCTCGTACGGCAACACCGAGCTCGTACGCAGGGATAGACGAGAGGAAGTTCTCAACTTCACTCTTCTTTGCGCGCTCCAGTTCCACATAGTACTCTTCCAGAGTGATCAGACGCGCATCGAGGAAGGCACGTTCGCTATGGGAGAGGATCACACGAGTGATCTCCTCATACTTCATATTGTACTGCATGAGCTTTCGGATGAGTTTTTTACTCACTTCTATATCATTCGTCGTACCAAAAAGAGACGTGAGGGTTTGTGATTTTGCTTTCTGTGTGCGAGGCATAGTATGACGGGTGATCGTTATATAAGGTTGGATATCCAGCTATCGGGAGGCACGTCTTTCGTAACTAAGAGTATCATATCGCATCTCTTTTTTCTTTGCAAATTCTTTCGCTTGCCAACTAGGTGTTTTTTGCTCATAAAAAAGTTTTGCTTTTTCTCTTCTTTCCCCTATAATCCGCGAGCATTTTTCTATGCACTTTTATTCTCCTTCTTACGACGGTCATCGTAAGATACTTAACCCACAGGAAAACTATGAGACAATACGAACTCATGATGATCCTCGATCCATCTCTCGCAGAGTCAGATCGTACTGCGCTCATCGCAGACATCGAGACAGAGCTTGCTCAGGCAGGTGCGAAGATAGTGACAGCTGATCATCCAGGACAGCGCGAGCTCGCCTACCGGATCCACGGATCTACAACCGGGAATTACCTTCTCTACATTCTCGACAAGGAGAGTGGAGACTTTGAGAACGCTACGAGCGCCTTTAACATTAAGACCTCTATCTGGCGATTTATGTTCGTCAGAATTGATGATTAATTTCTAAGATTTTTCTCTATGCGTACTATCAATAAGGTAATCCTTATCGGCAATATTACCAAAGACCCATTTGTTAAAACAACAACTGGTGACAAAAAAGTCGCAACATTCACTGTCGCGACAAACCGTTACTATAAGAGTGCCACAGGAGAAGCTCTCTCCGAAGCCGAGTACACGAACTGTGTCGCTTGGGGGCCTCTCGCAGAACGTGCAGAACAGTTCCTTACCAAGGGCAAGCTCGTCTACGTCGAAGGACATCTCAAGACTCGTATCATCGACCGTGAAGACGGCACGAAGATCTACAAGACTGAGGTCGTCGCATGACAACTCATCTTCCTCTCCAAACGCGAAGACTTCGCTGAGGCAGGTGCAGACATCATCGATGATGTCCCACATGATGACTTCTCTGACTTGGTATAGTTTTTATTTTTAACTCCTCCTTTTATGGCAACTCAAAAAAGCAATAAAAAGAAGAAAGTCTGCCCAATAGACGAAGCTGGTGTTACCCAGATCGACTACAAGGATACAGCTTTCCTCAAAAAATTCCTGACGAAGTTCAACCGTATCATCCCTCGATACTATTCAGGGACGACTCTTCGCAATCAGAAGAAGCTCGCTGTCGCGATCAAACGCGCACGATACATGGCGCTCCTTCCATACGTCCTCGATGTAAAGTTCCAGTCAAAGGCAACTCCAGCTACCGCTGCAGCCCCAGTGACTCCTACGATCGACGCGGACTCAGTCGCAGTATAGCATAGAGAGTGTGTCTGGTCGACACGTATAACTCTTATATTGGTTCGAGCTTTAATAAAATATCTACTTTTTGGTCAAAGTAGGTATTTTTTTTTGACAAAATCACGTGTTCCTGTTATTATGCTCTTGTCATTCATTATTCTCTAATACTTATCATATGACTACTGTTCAAAAATTCGGATACGCGTCTCTCGCTTCTATGTTCGCAGTGACTCAGGCTTTTGCCGCTCTCAACTTCGGTAAGGAGAAGGCTGCAGACCTCGCTGGTGGTACGGGAACAGGAGAACAGGCAATTATGAACCTCATCAAGAGCTTCCTCCAGTTCGTGACTATCATCGCTGTCGTCTATGTACTCTGGGCTGGATTCCAGATCCTCACGGCTGGTGGAGACGAAGAGAAGGTGAAGACAGGACGCAAGATCGTCATCCAAGTAATCATCGGTATCGTAGTCATGTGGCTCGCATACGCTGTAGTATCATGGGTTATCGGTGCTCTCGTGTAGTCGACTCCTCCATGAGATCCCTCCTTATAAAGAGGGATTTTTTTATTGTTTTTTTGTCACTTTTCCCTATATTGGATATCAATATATCTCACACCTTATAACTTACTCCTATGGCATACGATCATCAGAACATAGAACAAAAATGGCAGAAATACTGGGAAGAAAATAAAACATTCCGAACGGAGAATCCGGTTCCAAGTTCTCCCTCTGAGAAGAGGGAGTTAGAGGGAGTTACACAAAAAGGAACTCCTAATAGTGTAACCCATCCTAACCTTCCCTTATCAGGGAAGGAATGAGACAATCAAAAGCCCAAAAAATATATCCTCGATATGTTCCCCTATCCGAGTGGTGCAGGGCTGCATGTCGGTCATCCGAAGGGATATACAGCGACAGACATTGTCTCTCGCTATTATCACGCGACCGGACACAATGTACTCCATACCATGGGATTCGATGCTTTTGGTCTCCCTGCTGAGAACTACGCGATCAAGACCGGTACTCATCCTGCCATCACGACAGCTGAGAATATCACCGTCTTCACCGAACAACTGAAGTGATTGGGATTCTCCTATGACTGGGATCGTGTAGTCGATACGACGGATCCTGAGTACTACCGATGGACGCAGTGGATATTCCTCGAGTTGTTCAAGCGGGGACTCGCCTACGAGCAAGATCTCCCGATCAACTACTGTCCGAGCTGCAAGACTGGCCTCGCGAACGAGGAAGTGACCACTCTCAATACCTGTGATCGCTGTGGTACTCGCGTCGAGCGTCGACCGATCCGACAATGGGTGCTGAAAATAACAGATTACGCAGATCGCCTCCTCTCTGATCTCGATGGACTCGACTGGCCAGAGGGGATCAAGGAGATGCAACGTAACTGGATCGGACGATCAGAGGGGTGCGAGTTCAGGATGATGAAAAAAGTCGAGAATAAACCAGTTGCACTCTTATTACATGGTTGGGACAATGTTGAAAATCGGACAATATGGCACTGGATGGCACCACTGAAAGCTGATCTCGAAAAAGCTGGATATGAAGTCATCATGGAACAGCTTCCTGGGAATAATGCCCCAGATCTTGAAACACAACTGGCATTTCTCGACCAATATAAAGACCGGATTGATGATCGTTCGGTAGTTGTATGACATTCGATGGGGGGATTTCTCGGTATGCATTTCGTCGAGAGGCTCGGCAAGAAGATAGATAAGCTTATCTGCGTAGCACCAGTATTTAACTGACTTATAGATCATGTGGACTGGAGTCATCAAAATACTACAGGATGGGAGATATGATCAGCATCGATGAAGAAAAATTATAATCCTGAGATTATTAAGTATAATGTGAATGACTGGCAGGTGTTTCTTTCTGAGAATGACTCAGGAATTCTCTATCCTGAAGCAAAAAAACATTTTGAAGTAGCAAATGCAAGTATTATCTCTATTCCAAATGCTGGACATTTTACTACCTGAGATGGATACGCAACGTTTCCAGCACTTCTCGAGTCAATCGTGCCATCTATCCGTGTCTACACGACTCGTGTCGACACCGTCTATGGTATGACCTATGCCGTCCTCGCGCCCGATCATCCGAGTGTCGATGACTTCATAACGGACGATTATCGAACCATATGTGACCGATATATCGAAGAAATGAAGTGAAAATCCGATATCGACCGTACCAATGAATGAAAAGAAAAGACAGGAGTGTTCACAGGCTCATACGTCGTGAATCCATTTAACTCTGAATCAGTACCACTCTGGATCGCAGATTATGTGCTCGGAAGCTATGGTACTGGTGCGGTGATGGCGGTGCCAGCTCATGACGAGAGAGACTTCGAGTTCGCGAAAAAATATGATCTGCCTATCAGACAGAGTATCGGTCAGAAATTCTGAAAAGAATGAACTGAGGCTATAGGTAGAGATAGAGTCTGAGCTATCATCATGAAAGATAATGCTATTCTCTGTGAGAAATTGAACTCGAAAGATACCAAATTCAATGGTGAATATCTCTTAATCGGAGGAGGTATCGAAGAATGAGAAAATCCTACTCAGACTCTCCGTAGAGAAATACTGGAAGAACTTGGTGTTGGAGACTTCAAGATCATCGAACAGGCATGAGTGTATTCTACGTATTGGTTTTCTATCCCAAAACAAGAGAATAGAAGCATGACGCATCATATCTTCGCCATAGAACTCGACGGTGCCGATGTATCTGAGAATACGGATGAAGCAGAGCTTCAGTGGGTGCCTGTAGATAAGCTACTCATAGATCTGGATCAACATGATAAAAAAGATCAATCTGATGCTATCAGAAGGTTTATAAATAAATCAGTCTTTACTGATGACGGATTTCTCGTACAATCTGGAAAATATGACGGACTCTCTTCATCTGAAGCTCGCAAAGTTTTCTCAGAAAAAGCCGAAAAAGAAGAATTCGGTCATAAAAAGGTGAACTATAAGCTCCGTGACTGGCTCTTTTCTCGTCAGAGATACTGGGGGGAACCAATCCCACTCATCCATATAGCGAACGAGGACTATGATACACTGCCTCGCATCACAGATATGTCGGAGGCGACAGATCCGAGCATCGCATACATCTACGATAAAAAGGGAACTGATAAGCGATGCAAGAACTGCACTTGTGAAGAGTGATGTGCAAAATTGATTATCGGTGGGAAGTCGTTCTCCAGAGTGTATGACGGCATCAATGGGAAAATCATCATCGACTCGCGCCTACCACTCACACTTCCCGAAGTCGAGAAGTACGAGCCAGCAGGGGACGGACAGTCACCTCTTGCGACCGTACCTGATTGGGTACATGTACAACTTGCTGAGAATCTGAACTGAAAACGAGAGACGAATACGATGCCACAGTGGGGTGGATCATGCTGGTACTATCTCCGCTATATGGATAGCAAAAATCCAGATGCACTCGCAGGTAAGGATGCTCTCGACTATTGGCAGAATGTAGATGAGTATGTCGGTGGTGCTGAGCATGCAGTGCTGCACTTGCTCTATGCTCGGTTTTGGCACAAGGTGCTCTACGATATCGGTGTCGTCCCGACGATCGAGCCGTTCCACAAGCTGACCAATGTAGGGATGATCCTTGCCTATGCATACGAGCGAGCGGATGGATCTCTCGTTGCAGTCGATATGGTCGAGGAGCAGGATGGCCAATATATAGAAAAAGAAACTGGAAAGCCCGTTAAGCAGGTCGTCGCCAAGATGTCGAAGTCACTCAAAAATGTCGTCAATCCGAATGATATCGTAGCTGAGTACGGTGCGGATACACTGCGTCTGTATGAGATGAGTATGTCAGGATTCACCGATACGGCTCCATGGAACCCTGATGCCATCATCGGTGTCCGCAGATTCCTCGATAAGGCGTACGCGACTATCATAGAAGGCAAGAACAAGGTCAAGGACGATATGCGAGCAATGAAGCTCCTGCATAAGACCGTGAAAAAAGTCTGAGAAGATATTGTCGCATACAAGTTCAACACAGCGATATCGGCTCTCCAGATCCTCCTGAACGAGGGGATCCCGACAGATGGAGAGTTCGCGACCGAGTGGAGTGAGAGATTCGCTATTATGCTCCATCCGTTCGCTCCACATATGGCGGAGGAGCTGTGGAGTATCTGTCATCCTGAGGTTTCTGGAGCTCAGGATCTCTCAGATAGATCCCGTGCTGAGGAACCACGGGATGACGGAAAAGTAAACTCCGTCTATAATGCAGAGTGGCCAGAATATGATGAGTGGATGCTCATAGATGATGAGGTGACGATCGCGATACAGATCAACGGCAAGCTTCGAGGCACCTATACAGGACTCAACGGTGTGATGCAAGATGAGGTCTCGGCATACGCTCACGAGACCCCAGATATCTCGAAGTGGCTCGATGATAAGATTCTCGTGAAGGAGATATTCGTCCCGAATAAGCTCCTCTCGATAGTCGTGAAGGATGCAGAATAGCAAACACAAAACCCATATCCAGAGCCAAAAACTCTGGATTTTTATATAAAAGTTTGACTTATCTCTCTGATTCTGTACTATCGGTTTTGTTAGTTATTGCAATCCGCCACCCTCAAGTGCAACACTTGAGGGTTTTTTGTGCCCCGTTGTGTATAGTAGTTATTTGAGAGTATACTAAATTGGTCTGGTAGTGCAAGGATATGTATCGAAAGTATGAAAGAATGAGTTATTTTCTT